>DATLGF010000151.1:0-6554 GCA_035540575.1 Noviherbaspirillum sp. | reverse complement strand
CCGGTCAGGCGGTGCGGCAAAAGCGGATGATGCCGTCCTCGCCATGCTCACGCTGCAGCGCGCCGTCAAACCACAGCTTGTGCAGGTGGGCGAGCGCCTCCCCGAGCGCGAACGTGAGCTGGTGGGCGTCGAGCGGGCGCTTGAACATCACCGGTACGATGTCGGCGGCGCTCTTCGGCGTTGCGCAGGCGTCCAGCACTTCGTCCAGCCGCTCGGCGTGGTGGGCCTGCAGCTGGGCGACGCGGGTGTGCGCGCCGCGAAACGGCTTGCCGTGCGAGGGCAGCACCAGCGTGTCCGCAGGCAGCGGGAGGTAGGCCTGCAGCGAGTCCAGGTAGAGCTGGACGGGATTGGCCTCGGGTTCGATCGCGAACACCGAAACGTTTGTTGAAATGCGCGGCAGCAGCATGTCGCCGGAAATCAGGACGCCAAGCTCCGCGCAGTACAGTGACACGTGCTCGGGCGAATGGCCGAAGCCGGTGATGACCCGCCAGCCGCGCCCGCCGATGTCCACGACGTCTTGTTCGCGAATGCGGCGGTAGGCGATCGGCACAGCCGGCACCAGGTTCGTGTAATAACTCTTGCGGGCCTGCAGGCGCTCCTGCATCGCCGGATCGGTCAGGCCATGGCGCTGGAAGTGCGGGAACATCGCGGTGCCGTCGGAGCCGGGCAGCGATGCCGACATCATCCGCGCGAACGCGTATTCGCCGGCGCTCATCCACAGCGGCGCCTGCCAGCGCTCGCACAGCCAGTCGGCCAGGCCGACGTGGTCCGGATGGCAGTGGGTCACCAGCACACGCGTGATCGGCAGCCCCTGCAGCCCAGTCGCGAACACCTGTTCCCACGCGGCACGGGTTTCGTCGGTCGCGATGCCGCAGTCGACCACCGTCCAGCCATTGCCATCGCGCAGCAGCCACAGGTTGATGTGGTCCAGCGCGAACGGCAGGCGCATGCGCAGCCAGAACACCCCGGGGGCGACTTCGTGCGGCACGCCGGCGTCAGGCAGCAGGTCGGCCAGGGCGTATTCGAGTTGCGATTCGAGCGGATTCATTCTTTCGAGGGGCCATTCACAAGCGGCCGGCGCGGGCCTACAATACGAATGCAGTTTACGTTAACGTAAACTGCAAGACATACCGGCGATTCTAAACGCAATCCGTATCCACTGCCGAGCGAGCCTCATGCCCACCTACACGATCACCGAATTGGCCCGTGAATTCGACATCACGCCGCGCGCCATTCGCTTCTACGAAGACCAGGGGCTGCTTGCGCCCAAGCGCGAAGGCGCGGGCGGGCGCACACGGGTCTACAGCGCGCGCGAACGCACCCGTCTCAAGCTCACCCTGCGCGGCAAGCGCCTCGGGCTGTCCCTGTCGGAAATCAAGAGTCTGGTCGACATGTACGAGTCGCCGAAGGATACCGCGGCACAATTGAAGCGCTTCCAGGCCGTGCTCGCCCAGCACCGTGAGACGCTCGAACGCCAGCGCGAGGATATCGAGGTGACGCTGGCCGAGATCGCAGCGCACGAGGTCGAGTGCCGGCGCCTGCTCGAGATGGAAAGGCCGGCGAAGGCGGGCGAGAAAAAGAGCGGCGCGCGCAAGCTGAAGGACGCCGCCTGAGCGCGGTATTTTTACCGTATCTGCTTTACGTTTACGTAAACGTAAATAGACCGTATCATTTATTCGCACATCGGGCCGTTTCGCCCTAACCGCTGGCCCCCAACCCCTACGATAACGAGAGGACGACATGATTCACCTGCCCGGCTTGACATTCGACCATGGCGAGGACATCGCCGCCCTGCGCGAAACCGTGCAGCAGTTTGCCCAGGCCGAAATCGCCCCGCGCGCCGCCGAGATCGACCGCAGCGACCAGTTCCCGATGGACTTGTGGAAGAAGATGGGCGACCTGGGCCTGCTGGGCGTCACCGTCGACGAGGAATACGGCGGCACCAACATGGGCTACCTCGCGCACATCGTCGCGATGGAGGAGATCTCGCGCGCCTCGGCTTCGGTCGGCCTGTCCTACGGTGCGCACTCGAACCTGTGCGTGAACCAGATCAAGCGCAACGGCACCGAGGAGCAGAAGCAGAAGTACCTGCCCAAGCTGATCTCCGGCGAGCATGTCGGCGCGCTGGCGATGTCGGAGCCGAATGCCGGCTCGGACGTGGTCAGCATGAAGCTGCGCGCCGACTGGAAGGGCGATCGCTGGGTGTTGAACGGCACCAAGATGTGGATCACCAACGGCCCGGACGCGGATGTGCTGGTCGTCTATGCGAAGAACGACATCGAAGCCGGCCCGCGCGGCATGACGGCCTTCCTGATCGAGAAGGGTTTCCCCGGCTTTTCCGTTGCGCAAAAGCTCGACAAGCTCGGCATGCGCGGCTCGCACACCGGCGAACTGGTGTTCGAGAACTGCGAAGTGCCGGCCGAGAACGTGCTGGGCGGTCTCGGCAAGGGTGTCAACGTGCTGATGTCCGGCCTTGACTTCGAGCGCACGGTGCTCTCCGGCGGGCCGCTGGGCATCATGCAGGCCTGCATGGATGCGGTGGTGCCTTACGTGCATGACCGCAAGCAGTTCGGCCAGCCGATCGGCGAGTTCCAGCTGATGCAGGGCAAGCTGGCAGACATGTACTCGACGATGATGGCCTGCAAGGCCTACGTCTACGCGGTGGGCCAGGCCTGCGACCGCGCGAAGACGCCCGAGCAGGTGCGCGCGCTGCGCAAGGACGCCGCCGGTGCGATCCTCTACTCGGCCGAGAAGGCGACCTGGATGGCCGGCGAGGCGATCCAGGCGCTTGGCGGCAACGGCTACATCAACGAATACCCGGTCGGCCGCCTGTGGCGCGATGCGAAGCTGTATGAGATCGGCGCCGGCACCAGCGAGATCCGCCGGATGCTGATCGGGCGGGAGTTGTTTGCGGAGACGCGGTAATCGTCGTTCTTCCGCTGTCGGGTTCTCTCCGCCTTTGAGGGGAGGGTCAGGGTGGTGGTG
Source organism: Noviherbaspirillum sp. (assembly GCA_035540575.1). Lineage (GTDB taxonomy): Bacteria > Pseudomonadota > Gammaproteobacteria > Burkholderiales > Burkholderiaceae_D > Noviherbaspirillum. Next base: position 3,569 of record DATLGF010000151.1, on the reverse strand, counting down.
CGCAGAGCAATCGAATGTCGTTGCCAGCATCGGGTCCACGCCCCCATCCTGGCCTTCCCCCTTCCAGGGGGAAGGAACCGGCCGTCGTTGTTCAAACAGGAAGGCTCATGCATACGCCGAACCCCCACTACCGCGACACCATCGCCGCCTCCTTCCGCGAGGCGCAGTTCCTCGTTGACCTCGGCATCCGCCTGGTCGACTGCGGACCGGGGTGGTGCGAGACGGTGCTGGAACTGGCGCCGCGCCATTGCCAGCACCACGGCTTCGTGCATGCGGGCGTGCAGGCGACCATCGCCGACCACACCGCCGGCGCCGCGGCGATGAGCGTCACGCCCGAGGGGAGCACGGTGCTGACTTCCGAATTCAAGATCCATCTGCTGCGTCCAGGCAAGGGAGAGCGGCTGACGGCGCGCGCGCAGGTACTCAAGCCCGGCCGCATGTTCCACGTGGTCGAGTGCGAGGTGTTCGCGCTCACCGGCGACGAGCGCAGCCTCGTCAGCAAGCTGAGCGCGACGATGGCCGTCGTCGAAAGGAGTGCATGATGGCGTTCGAAACCTATCGCGGCTTCGTCTATCCCGCGTCGCTCGACCATATCGGGCACATGAACGTGCAGTTCTACACCGGCCGTTTCGATGAAGCGACCTGGCACCTGTTCGCCAGGTTGGGGATTACGCAGACCTATCTGAAGGCGAACAAGCGCGGCATGGCGGCGCTGGATCAGCACACGCAGTACAAGCGCGAGGTGTTGGTAGGCTCGGTGCTGCATATCACGAGCGAGCTGCTCGAGATCAAGCGCAAGACGGTGCGCTTCATGCACACGATGATCAACAGTGAAACAGGAGAAGTGGTCGCCACGACCGAGCTGGTCGCCGCATTCCTCGATGCCGAAGCCCGCCGCGCCACGGAATTTCCGCCGGAAATTCTGGACGCCGCGCTGCCCCTGTTGCGCACCGAAGCGCCCGCCTCAAGCGCATAGCCATGCATCCACTCCACATCGCCACGCCGCTGCTGACCCACCCGGCTTTGTCCGCCCGCCTGGGCAAGCAGGTGCTCTTGAAGATGGAAAACCTGCAGCCGTCGGGTTCGTTCAAGCTGCGCGGCATCGGCGCGATGTGCCAGCGCGCGGTGCAGGCCGGCGCGCGCCTCCTGGTCTGCCCGTCCGGCGGCAATGCCGGGGCGGCCGCGGCCGTGGCCGGGGCTGCGCTCGGCGTGCCGGTGGTGATCGTGGTGCCGGTGACCACCCATGTCTCGGTGCAGGACAAGCTGCGCCAGTTCGGCGCCCGCGTGCAGGTGCACGGCGACGTCTGGGACGAAGCCAACAGCTTTGCGCTGCAGCTTTGCGAGCAACAGGGCGGCGCCTACGTGCCGCCGTTCGACCATCCGGACATCTGGGACGGCAACGCGACGATGATCGATGAAGCGCTCGCGCAGGGTGCACGCTTCGATGCGGTGGTCTGCTCGGTCGGCGGCGGCGGGCTGATGTGCGGCGTGCTCGAAGGCCTGCACCGCAACGGCATGGGACATGTTCCGCTGCTCGCGGTAGAGACCGAGGGCGCCGCATCGCTGCGTGCGGCAATCCAGGCTGGCGAGCTGGTCACGCTGCCGGCGATCACCTCGCTGGCGACCTCCCTGGCTGCCAAGCGCGTGGCGGCGGCGGCGCTGGAATGGACCCGACGTCACGATGTGCGCAGCGTGGTGGTGTCGGACCGGCAGGCGCTCGACGCTTGTGTCGCGTTCGCCGACGACCAGCGTGCCCTGGTGGAGCCCGCCTGCGGCGCGGCACTTGCCGTTGCCTACGGGAACCTGCCCGTGCTGCGGGAATTCGAGCGCCCGCTCGTCATCGTCTGCGGCGGGCTGGCGGTGGATTTGGCTAAACTGGACGGCTGGAGAACCTCGGAATCCCGCCATGCGTGACGTCTTCCCCAAGCTGCTCTCGTCCCAGATCGCGTTCGACATCGCGCGCACGATCCTGGACGGCTTCAACAAGCACTACCGGCTGTTCCGCGCGGCCAGCCAGGATGCGCGCCGCTATTTCGAGACGCGCGACTGGAAGACCGCGCAGGTCAAGGCGCGCGAGCGCATCGCGTTCTATGACACGCGGGTGCAGGAATGCGTGCAGGCGCTGGAGGACGAGTATGACGAGGAGGACCTGACCGATGATGTCTGGCGCGAGGTCAAGCTGCACTACATCGGCTTGCTGCTCGGCCACAAGCAGCCGGAACTGGCCGAGACCTTCTTCAATTCGGTCTGCTGCAACATCCTGCACCGCTCGTACTACCACAACGATTTCATCTTCGTCTGGCCGGCGATCGCCACCGATTACATCGAACCGGACGAGGACAGGCCGACCTATCGTGTTTACTATCCGGCCAAGGACGGGCTGCGCTATACGTTGAAGCGCATCATCACGAATTTCCAGCTGCAAGGCGAGTTCGCCGATCTCGACCGCGACGTCGGCTTTGTCGAGACGCGCATGCGCACGATGTTCGGCTCGGAACTGCTGGAGCCGAACCACCAGATCCAGGTGCTCGCCACGCTGTTCTACCGCAACAAGGGCGCCTACATCGTCGGCAAGGGCATCAACGGCAACCGCGTCTATCCGTTCGTGGTGCCGATCCTGACCAACCGGAAGAACGAGCTGGTGCTCGACACCGTGTTGTTCGATCCGACGCTGATCACGGTGCTGTTCTCGTTCACGCGCGCCTACTTCATGGTCGACATGGAAGTGCCGTCGGCCTATGTGCGTTTCCTGCGCACGCTGATGCCGTACAAGCCGAGGAGCGAGATCTACACGATTCTCGGCCTGCAGAAGCAGGGCAAGGCGGCGTTCTATCGCGACTTCCTCCATCACCTGCGCTATTCATCCGACTGCTTCGAGGCCGCGCCCGGCATACGCGGGCTGGTGATGGTGGTGTTTGCGCTGCCGTCCTTTCCCTACGTGTTCAAGGTGATCAAGGATTACTTCCCGCCGCCGAAGGAGACGACGCGCGCGCTGGTCAAGGAAAAGTACCTGCTCGTGAAGAACCACGACCGAGTCGGCCGCATGGCCGACACGCTGGAGTACTCGAGCGTGGCGTTTCCGCGCGCGCGCTTTTCCGACGCGCTGCTGGAGGAACTGAAGGAAGTGGCGCCGTCCATCGTCGAGGAGGATGGCGACGAGGTGATCATCAAGCACCTGTACATCGAGCGGCGCATGGTGCCGCTGAACATCTACCTGAGCGAAGCGGAAAAGCGCGGCGACCATGCGGCCGTCGAGCACGGCATCGTCGAGTACGGCAACGCAATCCGCGATCTGGTCGCGGTCAACATCTTCCCCGGCGACATGCTGTACAAGAATTTCGGCGTGACCAAGCATGGCCGCGTGGTGTTCTACGACTACGACGAGATCGAGTACATCACCGACTGCAATTTCCGCACGATTCCGGCACCGCGCAACGAAGAGGACGAGATGTCGGCCGAGCCCTGGTATCCGGTTGGAAAGAACGACGTCTTCCCCGAGCAGTTCGGCACCTTCCTGCTCGGGCACCCGGAAGTGCGCAAGTACTTCCTGAAGCACAACGCCGATCTGC
>DATLGF010000150.1:0-6166 GCA_035540575.1 Noviherbaspirillum sp. | reverse complement strand
GGGTCTTGTTTCTGAAAGGCAAGATTGTAATCAGGGTGTGGTCCGCGATAAATGGAAAAAATGCATGGAAGCGGCAGAACTGACGCAAAAGCAACACCTGACGCCGCGCGCCGTTCTCAGCGCCGATGCGCGCCCCACTCGCCGAGAAACATCCGCCAGATCTGCATCCAGGTATGCCAGTCGTGGCGGCCGGAGATCGCAAAGACATGCCGCTCGGGAAGCACGTCGGCGAGAAGCGCGTTGGCGCGCGCGAACGCATCACCGGTACCGTAGCCAAGATAGATCGGCGGCGCGGCCCCGGGCATGGAAGGATGCCGTTTCAGCCAGCTCCACAGGCTGCGCGGATAGTCCGCATGCGTGACCTGTCCGGGATCCCATGCGTCCAGTCCGCCTGCTGTGACAATCTCATCGATCAGCGGCTTGTCGCCCAGATAAGGCGCGAGCAGCAGGACCCCGTTGACATGCGACGGATGGCGGGCCGCGTAGGAAGCTGCGCCGAATCCGCCAAGGGAAATCCCGACCAGCCAGATCTCCTCATACCCGCTCGCATGGGCCGAGGCGATCACATCCTCGGTGACGCGCTCGAGAATCACGCGCCGGGCGTAGTAACCGAAATGCGCGTCGACCGCAATTGCATCGGCAGCTACGCCCGCGCGACGCAGTTCGTGGATGAATCCGCGCCGTTCGAAGTCCTCGGCCAGGTCGTCTATACCGGGGAGAAAGATGATCAGCGTGCGGCTCTCCTTATGAGCCGCATACTCAAGCTTCAACAGTGGCGACGGTGCGCCGAGCGCATCGAAGCGGGACGAAAACAGGCATAGCCGCGCCCTCAGGCTGCGGTTCAGGCGCTTCAGGCGATAGGTCAACTGGGCACGCATGGGATTGGTTCCTGGCACGCCATATGCGAGCGGCAGTGCCACCTTGTTGCACGCGCCGCCTGCTCCCTTTGAGCCCGCGCGCGCTGCGCGGTTGCACACTGCCACGACTGCCGCCTGGATGCCTGACACAGATGACGCAAGCTCCCGACCCGCAGACCTCTCGCGCCGGCGCCTGGGCGTACAGCTGCTACGCCTGGGTCATGTTCGCGCTGCTGCTGCTCTCGTTCGGGGTGCTCGCAATCCTCGCAGGCCGGGTAGACCGCGCGCGCCGACTGGCACGCTTCTTCGCACGTCAGATGCTGCGCCTGGGCGGACTGCCGGTGTCCGTCAGCGGTCTGGATCGCCTGCCGCCGGCACCGCATGTCCTTCTGGCAAATCACACCAGCTTCCTCGATCCCATCGTTCTGGTCGCCTGCCTGCCGCCGGTGCCGGGATACACGTACACGACGCGCCGGCAACACTTGCTGCAGGTCCTGCTGTGGCCTTTTCTTCACAGCCTGCATACCCTGATACTCAAGCCGCACACCAGCGGCGAGAGCGGTGACCATCACCACAGCGTGAACGTGGAGCGGATGGAGGCGGTGCTGCGGCGGGGAGACAACCTGATGGTGTTTCCGGAGGGAGCGTTCCGGCCCGAGCCCGGCCTGGCCCCGTTTCACTCCGGCGCATTCGTCGCCGCGGCGCAGGCGCAGGTTCCAATCGTCGTCGTCGGGCTGCGCGGCGCGCGCGATGCGCTGCGCCTGGGGACGTGGAGGCCGCGCCGCGCATCGCTTGCGCTCGAGATCGGCACGGTGCTGCAGCCATCAGGCAGCGACCCGCGAGCCATACACGCACTGATGGACGAGGCATATGCGGCGATGGTCCCGCTCACCGGAGAGCCGCCGCGCGCCGGCGTACATGGCTGGGCCCATGCCGATGATGCACACCGCCGCGCATGAATGGAACGAAAGCCGTGCGGAACGAAGACGGTGCAAGGCTTTCAAAGCCCTACGGTCGCCAAGCTTGTTGCCTTATGTCAGGAATCCTTCCGCCTTCGCCACCATCGGCACCCATCGAGCGCAACGCTGCGCCGGCGCGCGAATGGGTGATGCCTGCGCAGATCTCGCGGCGCGATTACGCCCGCATGTCGCGTGCCCTCCCGCCGGGCATGCCGGATCGCCTGGATGTCTCCATTGTGCGTTCCGAGCAAGGCGTGGAAAGGTCCACGTCGCTCGTCTATGGCCGGCACACCTATCTGATCCACTACGAATTCCGGCCGGCCGGATGATGAGCGGCCCCGCGCCGGCGGAGATCTTCAAACCAGCCGGTGGTGGCGGTCGGATGGTGCGACGGGTTATTTCTCCGCCAGCACGCGGAATACTTCCCAGCGCGGCGTACCGGAAACGATATTGGGCTCAAGTTCCTTGCTCCACTGCTTGTGCGCGTCGATGGTGCCGAGCTTGTCCCATGCCTCGCTCAGTTCGGCAAGGCTGTTCAGGCGCACCTCGGACTGGACTGTCGACTCGCGCGCGCCGACCGAACCGGTCAGCAGCCGCATCTCGTTCCAACCGATCTGTGTGCCGATTTCCTTCTGCCACCGGATCATGGAATCGATCACGGCCTGTTTATGCCCGAAGCGGGCATCGATGCTCCAGCGTGCAATGATCATGGCTGGTCTCCCGTGAAGAAACCGGCGCGTGGCGCCATGCCGCACACCCGCGCCGGAAAAGCCGGTCTCAGCCCACTATAGGCAGCACGCCCCCTGCCGGCTTGTTCCGCCTCAAACGCTTCTGTGCATGCGCATTTCGCAATGTATCGCTCTGCCTTTCCGTGAAAGAACTTGCATCGGCAGTTTGTTGCCAGGCATGCGCTCTCTATAGTCGATCCCACCTACCCGAACGGAGATCGACATGAAACACATTCTCTGCATCACCGCACTCGTTCTTGGCAGCGCCGCTCTCGCGCCGGCCGTGGCCGCACCGCAGATCGGCATCCACGTCACGGTCGGCACACCGCCGCCGCCGGTGCGCTACGAGGCGGCGCCACGCCCGCATCGCGGCCATGAATGGATTCCGGGTTACTGGGACTGGACCGGGCGCCGCTACGTCTGGGTGCCTGGCCGCTGGGAAAAAGCGCGCGCGGGCCATTACTATCGGCGCGCGGAATGGCGCCAGGGGCCGCGCGGCTGGACGCTGGTGCGAGGCGGATGGCAGGCCCACCCGAGACCGCACCATGTGCGCACGCCGCCTCCTCCGCGTGCCTACACTCCACATTCCCATGGTCCGCGCCGCTGAGTCGCGCATGATGGTGCGCGATCGCTGCAGGCAAGTCGGGAATGGCCGCAGGAGATGCCGGTCTCATGGCTGAGGCCGGAAAAAGGCAGAAAACAGGACTTCGACGAGGTGCCGCATGCGCTATGAGCTCTACTACTGGCCATCCATCCAGGGACGCGGCGAATTCGTGCGGCTCGCGCTGGAAGACGCCGGCGCGGACTACGTCGACGTGGCGCGCCGCGCCGAGCGCAACGGCATGGGCATGTCGGCGATGATGGCGTACCTCGAGGGGGACGAAACTGCCTGCCCGCCGTTCGCGCCGCCATTCCTGAAAGCCGGCGAGCTCGTCATCGCGCAGACGGCCAACATCCTGTTCTTTCTCGGACCTCGCCTGGGCCTCGCGCCGGACGACGAGGCCGGCCGGCTGTGGGTGCACCAGCTCCAGCTGACCATTGCCGACATGGTGACCGAGGTGCACGACACCCACCACCCCATCGGCAGCGGGCTCTACTACGAGGAACAGAAGAAGGAGGCCGCACGGCGCAGCGCGGACTTCATCGGCGCGCGGCTGCCGAAGTTCTTCGACTACTTCGAGACCGCGCTCGCGCGCAATCCCTGCGGGCCGGTGTGGATGGCGGGGGACAGGCCGAGCTATGCCGATCTGTCGATGTTCCAGATGATCGCCGGCCTGCGCTACGCATTCCCGCGCACGATGGAGCGCATCGAGCCCGACTATCCGCTGCTCGTCGCCCTGCACGACGGCGTGGCGGCACGGCCGCGCATCAAGGCGTACCTGAAATCAAAGCGGCGCATCCCGTTCAACAACGATGACATCTTCCGGCACTACCCCGAGCTGGACAGCGGGTAGGCAGGTTACGCAAAGTAACACCTGTTCCCCGCGTCAATGCGTAACATGGCAGGCATGCAGCCGTCGGAGTGAGACATTGTTTTCAAAAGAACAGGCTGCGTCCACCGGAGCTGGCGGTCGGAAAGCAATACCAGCACCAGACACCCCTGGCACGGACGGCGTGCTCGTCCTACCGCTCCACCCCCTCAGTAGTACTTCCTCACCACCGCATCGAACGCCTCGGCGACCGGCTTGCCGGCCTTCATGTGCGCATCGATCTCGGCCGTGTGCTGCGTGATCGTCGCGGGCAGCATGGCGCGGTTTTCCTTGAAATACGCATAGCGCTCGGCCGCCTGCTGTTCGGCCAGCCGCGCGGCGCTCGCACGGGTGCCGCCCGTGGCGGCCCGTACGACCCGCGGCCGCTTTGACTGCGACCCCGTCTCGACGCGGTTGCCGGCAACGATCGACTGGATCTGGTCGCACGTATAGACGGGACTCGCGTTGCTGCCGGCGAAGGTCTCATCGCCGGGACGCAGAAGATGGTGGTGGCGATCGAACGCCATGGCCTTGCCGAGCGGGTTGAGCACCTGATACTCAGGCCCGCCGGCGCCGCCGAGCAGTGAAAACTGCACGCGGTCGCCATAGGCGCGCATTTTCTCCATGACGCCTTCAAGGAATTCGATCGGGAGGGCATTGACATTGCCGTTCCAACGCTTGCTTCTTGCTGTACTCACTCTGTTGTTCTCGCTCTGTAAGGAACGCCCCTGCGGGCGATGTTTCGATTCTGGTTCGACTGCGGCGCAGCGCATGAGTGCCGCCATCCGCTTCGCGCCGGAAGGCCGCCACGGCGACGTACGCGCGATCGGCCCCATTGTTCTCCCCACCTATGCTGATGCAGGACAGCCTGAAAGCCTTTGATCGGGCACAAGCGCTTCCGGCCGCGCAGCGGGCACGCGCCGCTCCTGATTCATTTTCCGAGCGCTCGACCATTTTTTCGCGTGGACGGATCGGCCTCTCGCTTCTTCGTTGTTGTTACTGTTAGTATTACCTCAGAGAAATACACGGGATGAAGGCGGTTTGATATGCAGCGCGTACCTGGCGAGGCTTCTTTTTTGGCCGGCGAACTTCAGGCCGTGAATTCTGCCTTGGCCCGGGGGCGCAGCCCGTTCCGCTTCGAGCCGAAGATCGAGGCGCGCTACGAAGCCGATACCGCATCCCGGCGCAACCGGGAGCTGGTCGGTTCGGGACTGGTCGCGCTGCTGATCTACAACCTGTTCCTGATCAACGATTACCTGATCCGGCCCGAGATGCTGTCGACCACGCTGGGCCTGCGACTGGGGATCATGACGCCGGTCGGGATGTTTGCGCTTTGGCTGATCCATCGCGGCCAGCCGCCTATGCTGCGCGAGACCCTGATCGCGGCGACGCTCCCGCTGGCCATGACGCTGTCTGCGCTGATCTGCTATCTCTCGACCTCGCCGTTCGCGACTTACGATCCGTTTTCGTTCAGCCTCATCGTGCTGGCCGGGACGACCGTGTTTTCCCTGCGCTTTCTGCACGCGCTGGCGTCCACCGCCGTCAGCATCGCCATCATGGCGGCGTTCCTCTTCATCGACCCCAAGTTCGTGCCGGAGCTCAAGGGCTATGCGCTGCTGGTCGTCGTCTCGACGGGCATTTTCACGCTGATCGCCAACTACCGGCTGGAAGCCAGCCGGCGCCACTCCTATCTGATCGCGCGGCGTGAAAGCCTGCGCGCCAGCGCCGCCCTCGAAGACAACCAGGCGCTCACGCGAATCTCGCTGACCGATCCGCTGACGCGCCTGCCGAACCGGCGCCAGTTCGAAGACAGCTTTGCCGCCTGCTGGAACCAGGCCGCCGCATGCGACGGTTCGATCGGATTGCTGATGATCGACGTCGACCACTTCAAGGCCTTCAACGACCGCTACGGCCACCCGGTCGGCGACCGCTGCCTGCAGCAGGTCGCCGAAGCGCTGAAGGCACAGGTGCGCGCCGACGTCGATCTGGTTGCTCGCATCGGCGGTGAAGAATTCGTCATCCTGCTCCCTGGCGCCGATACCGCCGCCGCTCGGCAGGCCGGCGATCGGCTGCGCCAGGCGGTCGAGGCCATCGGAATTGCACATGAAAGCGCGTCCGATCGTCCGGTCGTCACCATCAGCATCGGGGTTGCC
>DATLGF010000149.1:0-7405 GCA_035540575.1 Noviherbaspirillum sp. | reverse complement strand
CTGCAGTACATACGGATCAACGGCACGCTGGTCGGCGGACTGGTCGGCTTGTGCCTGCACGCGGTATCGCGTTTGCTGTGGTGAGCGTTACACTGGCGGCCGTCCCAACTTTTTTCGCCGCCCATGAAACAGGATCCGCGTTTTCCCAATCTCTTCATCCTCGATCATCCGCTGATCCAGCACAAGCTGACCCACATGCGCGATCGGGAGACGTCCACGCGGACTTTCCGCGAACTGCTGCGTGAACTGACCCTGCTGATGGGCTATGAAGTCACGCGGGAATTGCCGCTGACCACCCGGCGCATCGAAACCCCGATGCAGGCGATGGACGCGCCGGTAATCGCCGGCAGGAAGCTGGCGGTCGTGCCGGTGCTGCGTGCGGGCATCGGCATGAGCGACGGTCTGCTCGAGCTGATTCCGTCGGCGCGGGTGGGACACATCGGCGTCTACCGTGATCACGAGACGCACGAGCCGGTCGAATACATGGTCAGACTGCCCGATTTGCACGAACGCACCTTCATCCTGTGCGACCCAATGGTCGCGACCGGGAACTCGGCGGTGCATGCGGTGGACGTACTGCGCAAGCGCGGCGTCGCGCCCGAACGCATCCTGTTTCTTGCCTTGGTTGCCGCTCCGGAAGGCGTGGAGGTGTTCCAGGCCGCCCATCCCGACGTGCGGCTGTACGTCGCTTCGCTCGACGATGCGCTCGACCAGCATGCCTACATCCTGCCGGGGCTCGGGGACGCAGGGGATCGCATCTTCGGCACCAAGTAGGCGCGCTGCGTGAACTTGCCTGTTTTGCATGCCTCGGAGCATGGCACTTTATTTCGCCTGTCCCAGTCTGTGTCATGAAGCTGTCACATTTGTTGGATAGAGTTCGCCCTGTCCCATGAAGACAAACAACTCCCTAGGAGCAGACATGCAACTCAGCAAATTCCTGAAATCGGCAGTACTCGGCTTCGCCGCTCTGGCGATCTCGACCTCCGCAAGCGCGCAGATCACCGGCGCCGGCGCGACTTTCCCGTACCCGATCTACGCGAAGTGGGCCGAGGCCTATCGCAATGCCACCGGGGTCAGCCTGAACTACCAGTCGATCGGCTCGGGCGGCGGGATCAAGCAGATCAAGGCGCGCACCGTCGACTTCGGCGCGTCCGACATGCCGCTGCCGGCAAAGGAGCTCGCGGATTCGGGCCTGGTGCAGTTCCCGGCCATCATCGGCGGTGTCGTGCCGGTCATGAATGTCGAAGGCGTGAAGCCGGGACAGCTGCGCCTGACCGGCCCCGTGCTCGCCGCAATCTATACGGGCACGATCAAGCGCTGGGATGCGCCCGAGATTGCCGCACTGAACCAGGGATTGAAGCTGCCGGCGCAGCCGATCAATGTGGTTTATCGTTCGGACGGGTCAGGCACCACTTTCCTGTTCACCGACTACCTGTCCAAGGTCAGCCCGGAATTCAAGGAAAAGGTTGGATCCGGAACTGCCGTGAAGTGGCCCACCGGCATGGGCGGGAAAGGCAACGAGGGTGTTGCCGCCAACGTTCAGCGCATCCGCAACTCGATCGGGTATGTCGAGGTTGCATACGCGAAGCGCAACAATATCACCCACGCGCAGATGCAGAACCGGGCGGGTGAGTTCGTTCAGCCCGAGGATGCGAGTTTCCAGGCAGCCGCGGCGGGGGCGGACTGGGCCAAGACGCCCGGTTTTGCGATCGTGCTGACCGACCAGCCGGGCAAGGGTGCCTGGCCGATCACCGGCGCGTCGTTCATCCTGATGCACAAGGTGCAGCAGAACCCGGCCCGCGGTCAGGAAGTGCTGAAGTTCTTCGACTGGTCGTTCAAGAACGGCGGCGCGATGGCGACTGAACTGGATTACGTCCCGATGCCGGCATCGGTGGTCAAGCTGGTGCAGGACGCTTGGCGCGCTGAACTGCGTGACCCGCAAGGCAAGCCGATCTTGCAGTAATGCCGCCCAAGCATGCGGGTGCATGACACCCGCATGACAGATCGAGGGGTTGTCGCCCGGAATGTCATCTTCGGATAATATTCGGGCGCAACCCGTTTTGCCTGTCCATCATCCCCCGGGGGCTTACGCGCCCGCACATCGACCGTGACGCAATCGACCACCCTAGAAGACCGAAACCAGTCCATTGCCGCCCGCTCACTTGCGTTTACCGTGCGCAAGCAGCGGGTGCAGGACTTTCTGTTCCACAAGATCACATTGATCTTCGCGTTGAGCGTGTTGCTCGTGCTCCTGGGCATCATCGCCTCGCTGATGATCGGCGCCTGGCCCGCGTTCAAGGAATTCGGCCCGGCCTTTGTCACCACCGTCGAGTGGGATCCGGTCAACGACCAGTACGGCGCGCTGATCGCCATCGTCGGAACATTGGCGACCTCGATCATCGCCTTGCTGGTGGCGTTCCCGATCAGCTTCGGCATTGCCGTCTTTCTCACTGAAATCTGTCCGACCGCGCTCAAGCGTCCACTCGGCACCGCGGTTGAGCTTTTGGCCGGCGTGCCGTCGATCATCTACGGGATGTGGGGCCTGTTCATCTTTGCGCCGCTGTTCGGCGACTACGTGCAGCCGGCCTTGTCTGCGACGCTCGGCCAGGTGCCGCTGATCGGTCCGCTTTTCACCGGGCCGATGATGGGCATCGGCATCCTGACCGCCGGTCTGATCCTGGCGGTGATGATCATTCCTTTTATCGCTTCGGTAATGCGTGACGTGTTCGAGATCGTGCCGGCGGTGTTGAAGGAGTCGGCCTATGGCCTGGGCTGCACGAAATGGGAGGTGGTGCGCAAGGTCGTGCTGCCTTACACCCGCACCGGCGTGGTCGGCGGCGTGATGCTCGGCCTGGGGCGGGCGCTGGGCGAAACGATGGCGGTCACCTTCGTGATCGGCAACGCCCACTTCCTGTCCTGGTCGCTGTTCTCTCCTGGGAACAGCATCGCATCGACGCTCGCCAATGAATTTGCCGAAGCCGAATCGGAGCTGCATCTTGCTTCGCTGTTCGCGCTCGGGCTGATCCTGTTTGTCATTACCTTTATCGTGTTGGCCGCCGCCAAGTTCATGCTAGTCGGCATGTCGCGCAGGGAAGGGACCAAGTCATGATGAACCCTGTCTACCGCCGCCGTCTCTGGGTCCACCGCATCGGCATCGCCTTGTCGGTGTTCGCAATGGCCATCGGCCTGTTTTTCCTTGCCTGGATCCTGTTCACCTTGCTGGTGCGCGGCTTCGGCGCACTGAGCTTTGCCCTGTTCACCGAGACTACGCCGGCCCCGGGCAGCGAGGGCGGCGGTCTGGCAAACGCGATCGTCGGCAGCCTACTGATGGTCGGGTTTGCGACGCTGATCAGCACGCCGGTCGGCATCCTGGCCGGCGTCTATCTCGCCGAGTACGGCGAGGAAAGCTGGCTGGCCCAGATTACACGCTTCGTCACCGACATCATGCTGTCGGCGCCGTCGATCGTAATCGGCCTGTTCGTCTATGCGATCTATGTCGCCAACGTCCAGCACTTCTCCGGCTGGGCGGGCACGTTCGCGATTTCACTGATTGCGGTCCCGGTCGTGGTGCGCACGACCGACAACATGCTCAAGCTCGTTCCGAACAGCCTGCGCGAAGCGGCATTCGCACTCGGCGCGCCGCGCTGGAAGGTCGCCACAATGGTGCGCCTGCGCGCGGTCAAGGCTGGCGTGGTCACCGGCGTGTTGCTGGCCATCGCGCGGATCTCCGGAGAGACCGCGCCGCTGCTCTTCACCGCGCTGAACAACCAGTTCTTCAGCACCGACATGAACGCGCCGATGGCGAACCTGCCGGTGGTGATCTTCCAGTTTGCGATGAGCCCTTACGACAACTGGCGCTCGCTCGCCTGGGGCGGGGCATTGCTGATCACGTTCAGCGTGCTGCTCCTGAACATCCTTTCGCGCACGCTGTTTCGCCAGAAAGTCTCGTCTTAACAAAGGTGTCCCATGACCGGCAAGGCTACGCTTGAAATCAACAACCTGAATTTCTTCTACGGCAATTTCCAGGGCCTGAAGAACGTCAGTCTCAATATCTACGAAAAGAAAGTCACGGCGTTCATCGGCCCGTCCGGCTGCGGCAAGTCAACGCTGCTGCGCACGCTCAACCGCATGTATGACCTGTATCCGGGCCAGCGCGCGGAAGGCAAGATCGTCTACAACGGCCGCAACATCCTCGAACCCGGCCAGGACGTCAACGTGCTGCGCGCTAAGGTCGGCATGGTGTTCCAGAAGCCGACGCCGTTCCCGATGTCGGTGTACGACAACATCGCCTTCGGCGTGCGCCTTTATGAAAACCTGTCGCGCGGTGAAATGGACGAGCGCGTGGAATGGGCGCTGAAGAAGGCCGCGCTGTGGGGCGAGGTCAAGGACAAGCTGCAGAAGAGCGGCCTGTCGCTTTCGGGCGGCCAGCAGCAGCGCCTGTGCATCGCACGCAGCGTGGCGGTCAAGCCGGACGTACTGCTGCTGGATGAGCCGACTTCCGCGCTCGACCCGATTTCGACCGCAAAGATCGAAGAGCTGATTGCGGAGCTGAAAGAGGATTACACGATCACAATCGTCACGCACAACATGCAGCAGGCAGCGCGTTGCTCGGACTACACTGCATACATGTACCTGGGAGAGTTGGTTGAATTCGGCGAAACCGACCAGATCTTCATGAACCCCGGCAAGAAGGAAACCCAGGACTACATCACCGGCCGCTTCGGTTGAGCGGCGGCCGTACAAACCAAATCAGGAGATAAAGATGCCAGGCGACCATTCCTCCAAACAATACGACCAGGATCTCGAAGCGATCCGCTCGAAGGTGCTGCTGATGGGCGGGCTGGTCGAGAGCCAGTTCAAGGATGCCGTCGAATGTGTGCTCACCGGCGATGTCGCACGCGCAGAAGAAGTGATCAAGAGCGACGAGAACGTCAATCGCCTCGAAGTCACGCTCGACGACACCTGCAGCCATCTGATCGTCAAGCGCCAACCGGCCGCCAATGACCTGCGTACCGTGATGGCGACGCTGAAGGTCATCACGGACCTTGAGCGCATCGGCGACGAGGCGACCAAGATCGCACGCACGGCCAAGAGCCTGAAGGAGCGCGGCGCGCTCGGTTCGCTCAATCCGTATGAGTCGATCCGCGTCATGGCGGCGTCGGCCGCCGATTCGCTGCACGACGCGCTCGACGCCTTCGCCCGTCTCGACCACAAGCAGGCCAGCCGCATCATTACCGGCGACGAGGCGATCGACCACGAGTTCCGCTCGGTGCTGCGCAACATGATCACCTTCATGATGGAAGATCCGCGCACGATCTCGGCCGCGCTCGACACGCTGTGGGCGGCCAAGGCCATCGAGCGCATCGGCGACCATGCGAAGAACATCGCCGAATACGTGATCTACGTGGTCGAGGGCAAGGACATCCGCCATACGGACTACGTGTACACGCACGGGGAGCAGGCGAAGTAACATGGCGGGGAGCGAAACCACCATCCTGGTCGTCGAAGACGAACCGCCGATTGTCGAGCTGATCACGTTTTCCTTGCGCGATTCAGGATGGGCGACGCGTCCGGTCGAGACCGCAACCGAGGCATGGGAGGTCATCCAGCGCGACACGCCGCAGATGGTGCTGCTGGACTGGATGCTTCCAGACCAGAGCGGGCTCAAGCTGCTTTCGCGCATCCGCGCCGATCGCAACGTCGGCCAGCTGCCGGTCATCATGCTGACCGCGAAAAGCATGGAAGAAGACAAGATCGCGGGACTCGACAGTGGCGCGGATGACTACATCACAAAGCCATTCTCCCCGCGCGAGCTCAATTCGCGCATCAAGGCGCTGTTCCGGCGCAAGAGCCCCGAGCACGCGACTTCCGTCATGACGGCCGGGCCGGTCAGGCTTGACCCGACCAGCAACACCGTGGAAGTCAACGCCGCGCGCGTCGACATCGGCCAGACCGAGTTCCGGCTGCTGAAATTCCTGCTTGCGAATCCGGACCGGGTGTTCTCGCGCAGCCAACTGCTCGACAAGGTCTGGGGCGATCATGTGGCGATCGAAGAGCGCACCGTCGACGTCCATGTTCTTCGGCTGCGCAAGGCGCTCAAGGAAGCGGAATCCCTGATCAAGACCGTGCGTAGTGTAGGATACATGCTGTCCGAAAAGTAGCACCCTTCCTCTCGCATGAATCCTCGCCTCGTGTTCTGGATTCCGGCCCTGCTGCGCTTGTGTTTCATGCTGCTCGGTGCCGGGATCATCTGGTACTTCTTCGGGCTGACCGCGGGACTGGTCGCCGCCCTGATCGGCGTGTGCACCTTCCTGTATGTGCAGCTCAACTATCTCTATCAACTCTCCGACTGGCTCGAAAATCCATCCAGCGTGCGCCTGCCGGACGGATGGGGCGCGTGGACCGACGTGTTCTCTCGCCTGTACAAGCTGCGCCGCGAGGACGAGAAGCATCAGACCGAACTGACCGAGTGGCTCGCGCGCTTCCGTCAGGCGATGAGCCTGCTGCCCGACGGCGTGGTCATCATGGACGACGTGCTGTTTCTCGAATGGTGCAATCCGACCGCCGAGCAACACCTCGGGCTGCAGCTCGAGCGCGACAAGGGCATGCGCGTGACGAACCTGGTGCGTAATCCGGATTTCATCGACTACATCATCCTCGGCCGCTACGAGAACCCGCTCACGCTTAGCCTGCGCGACCGCAAGCTGATCGTACAGATCATCCCGTTCGAAAACCGCCGCCAGATCCTGGTCACGCACGATGCGACCGAGGCGCAGCGCATCGAGATGATGCGGCGCGATTTCATCGCCAATGCTTCGCACGAGCTGCGCACGCCGCTCACCGTCATCAACGGTTTTCTCGAGATCGCCTGCAGTCAGCCGGATCTGGACAACGAGACGCGCCTGGCGCACCTGAAGCTGATGAGCGAGCAGGGCCAGCGCATGCAAAACCTGGTCGACGACATGCTCACGCTCACGCGGCTGGAATCGATCGAATATCCGCTGCGCGCCGAGCGCGTCGACGTGCGTGCACTGCTGGAGCAGATTCATGCCGAGGCCGAGGCGTTGTCGGGCGGTCGCCATGCGATCAGCCTGGACTGCGATGGCCCTGACATCAAGGGCGGGGTTGAGGAGTTGCGCTCGGCCTTCGGCAACCTGGTGTCCAACGCCGTGCGCTACACGCCCGAGGGCGGACGCATCGATATGAGCTGGCGCGTGCGCGACGGCGTGCCGCAGTTTTCGGTGCGCGACAACGGCATCGGCATCCGCCCCGAGCACATCTCGCGCCTGACCGAGCGTTTCTACCGCGTCGACAAGAGCCGTTCCCGGCAGACCCAGGGCACGGGCCTGGGTCTGCCGGGAACGGCTCTTGTCGACGCGGTAGAAACGCTCGGTCAGGCGCGAGA
>DATLGF010000148.1:0-4748 GCA_035540575.1 Noviherbaspirillum sp. | reverse complement strand
AATCCGCGGCGGCCCCAAGCGTAGCCCGCCAGGGGCGCGCATGTGATTGACCTGGGTCAATCTTTTCCGGAGCGCGTGCACGAGGATTTCCAATGCGCCGGCCAAAAAATCCGTCCAAGGCTAGAATCGTTGCATTGAAGCAATGCCACAACCGATGAATTCCGCTACGAACGCCCCCTCGCACTCCTCCATTCCGCCTCTTGCCGTTCCGCTGCTGTCGCTCGCCGCCTTCGGCAGCGGCATCTCGTTGCGCGTGACCGACCCGATGCTGCCTTTCCTCGCGCAGGAATTCGGCGTCGCGCTCGGCCAGGCGGCGCACGTGATCACCGTCTTCTCGATTGCCTATGGGCTGTCGCAGTTGATCTTCGGCCCGGTCGGCGACCGCTATGGAAAGTATCTCGTGGTCGGCCTGGCTTCGATGGCCTGCGCGCTGACCGCGCTGTTGTGCGCGCTCGCGCCGGGTTACGGTCTCCTGCTCGGCGCGCGCCTGCTCGCCGGCGCCACGGCCGCGGCCATTATTCCGCTGGCGATGGCCTGGATCGGCGACGTGGTGCCATACCAGGAACGCCAGCCGGTGATTGCGCGCTTTCTGATCGGGCAGGTGCTCGGGCTTTCCAGCGGCGTGCTGCTGGGCGGGCTGGCGGCGGACATCGGCAACTGGCGCCTGCCGTTTTTCTTCATTTCTGCGGTGTTCGTCGTCGTCAGCGTCGCCATCCTGTCCCTGAACCGGCGACTGCCCGCGCATGCGCGCATCACCCACCGCGCCGAAGGCCATGCGCTCGTCAGGATGGTGCGCGAATTTCACGAGGTGCTGCGCCTGCCGTGGGCGCGCACGATCCTGCTCGCCGTGCTGCTCGAAGGCGCCTTCCTCTACGGCGCCTTTGCGTTCATCGCCTCGCATGCGCATGTGCGTTTCGGGATATCGCTGACGACGGCCGGCGCGCTGGTGATGCTATTTGGTCTGGGCGGCTTCGTCTTCGCGATTGCATCCGCTGCGCTGGTGCGCGCGCTTGGAGAAGTGCGCCTGGCCATCGTCGGCGGCGCGCTGGTCGCCCTGTCCTGGGCGGGGATCGGGCTCGCACCGGCCTGGGGCTGGGTGACGATCGCCTGCTTTGCCGCGGGCATCGGCTTCTACATGATGCACACCACGCTGCAGATCAACGCCACGCAGATGGCGCCGGAGCGGCGCGGCGCGGCCGTCTCGGCATTTGCGTCCTGCTTCTTCCTTGGACAGTCGATCGGGGTCGGCACGGCAGGTCTGATTGTTGAATGGTGGGGCACGCGCGCAGTGATGCTGCTCGGCGCGGCCGGCGTGCTGGCGGTGGCGCTGCGCTTTGCGGCGAACCTGCAGCGCCGCTAGTGAGCGCGGCGCGGGCGGTGCGCCACGTCAGATCATCTCCAGCGGGACCGGACCCTTCGGCGGCGGATAGGCCTCGTCCAGGCGCGCAAGGTCTTCCTCGTTGAGCACGAGGTCGAGCGCGGCCCGGTTCTGCCGTACATGCTCGATACGTGCCGCCTTCGGGATCGCGATCACGTCCTCCCGGCGCAGCACCCAGGAAAGTGCCACCTGTGCGGGCGTGACCATGTGCTTGTCCGCGATTTCCTTCAGTACCTCAGCGTCGACCAGGCGGCCCTGTTCGATCGGGGAATAGGCCATGGTCGGCATCTGCCGGCGCACGCTCCAGGGCAGCAGGTCGTACTCGATGCCGCGCCGCCTCAGGTTGTAGAGCACCTGGTTCGTCGCCACCATCGCGCCGGAGTCCAGGCGCACCAGCTCTTCCATGTCGGAGACATCGAAGTTGGACACGCCCCAGTAGCGGATCTTGCCGTCGCGCTTCAAGCGCATGAAGGCTGACACCGTCTCCTCCAGCGGCACGCTGCCACGCCAGTGCAGCAGGTAGAGATCGATGCGATCGGTGCCGAGGCGGCGCAGGCTGCGCTCGCAGGCTGCGATCGTCCCTTGCCGCGAGCCGTTCTCCGGCAGGACCTTGCTGACGAGGAAAACCTGCTCGCGCCGTCCGCCGATCACCTCGCCGACCAGTTCTTCCGCAGCGCCATCGCCATACATTTCGGCGGTGTCGATCAGCGTCATGCCGAGTTCGATTCCGCAGGCCAGCGCATCGCGCTCGGCCGAGCGCAGGCGCGGATTCTCCGCCATGCACCAGGTCCCCTGGCCGAGGGCGGGGACGAGGGTTCCATCGGGAAGACTTACTGTTCTCATCGTGCCGGTTTCCTTTCGCTGCGCGGATTCAGTCCGCACGCTTTTGCCCCTTATCCTTGCCCGAGGGCGCGTGGTGTTCGATCACTGCATTGACTTCGGCCCCGAACAGCAGGACGGCGGAGGAAATGAACAGGTAGAACAGCAGCACGATGATCGCGCCTATGCTGCCGTACATCGCGTTGTAGTCGGCGAAATTGGCCACATAGAAATTGAAGCCTACCGATGCGAGGATCCAGACCACGACGGCAATCATCGCGCCGGGCGTGATGAAGCGGAACTCCTGCTCGACGTTCGGACAGACGTAGTAAATGATCGCCGTTGCGAGGATGAGCAGCAGGAAGGCCGCCGGCCAGCGCAGCCAGGTCCAGACCGTCACGAAGGTGTCGCCGAAGCCGACCTGGTTGCCTATCCATTCCATCGCCTGCGGACCAAGCACCATCAGCACGGCGGAGAGGATCAGCATGGCGGCGATGCCGATCGTGTAGATGATCGACAGCGGGTACAGTTTCCAGGCGGGGCGCGCTTCGCGTACGTCGTAGGCGGCGTTCGTCGCATTCATCACGACCCGCACCGCGGCGGATGCCGTCCACAGCGCGAAGATCACGCCGAAGGAGAGCAATCCGCCTTGCTGCTGCTGCAGGCCGGCGATCACTTCGGTAACCGGCTTGGCCGCTTCGGCGGGCAGCATCATCACCGCATGGGACTGCAACCATTCGAAGAAGCTCGTCAGTTGCAGGAAGCCGAGCAGCGCGATCAGGAAAATGATGAACGGGAAGATCGAAAACAGTGCCTGAAAGGCGAGGGCGGACGCATGCGTGAGCATGTCGTCATCGAGAAAATCGGCGATCGACTCCTTGATCAGCTGGAACGGACCCAGCCCGCGCAAGCCGGGAATCTCCATGGGAATCCCCTTCCTTCTTGTTGTTGGTCAGCCCCGGCGCCTGGCGGCACCGGGTAAGGATTGGAAGTTTTCAGTGGTGATGGCGCGAACCGGCGCGCTTGGCCAGGTAGGTGCCGGCAATCACCGCGCCGGCCGCCATCAGCATCGAGCTGGTCGGGAATGCGCGTACCGCATTGGTCGCCATTTCGCCTGCGCGCGGGGCCGAAAGCTGCAGCCGCCGGGTGGTCATGTCCGCTCCGAGTTCGCCCAGCCTGTCTCCCAGTTTGCGTTCGGCGTCGGCCAGCAGGATGGTCTCCTCGTCGGCGATGTGGTGCATCACGTCGCGCATGAGCTGCATGAAGGTTTCGTCATAGCCGGGCGAGGTCGGTTCCATCGAGCGCAGCTGGACGATCAGACGGCGCATTTCGTTGTGTTCCGGGACCACCTTCTCGAGCTCTGCGTGGTCGGAACCGACTGCGCGCATCGCCGGGTAGAAAATCTCTTCCTCGAGCTGCGCGTGGATCTCCAGGGCCAGGCATGCGCTGTCGACCAGGCCCTTCTTGGTGTTCGGCGACGCATCGAGCTCATATTGGTGAAAGATTTCCAGCACGGCAGTGTGATCCATGCGGATCATGTTGGTGATGCTCGGGGACAGCGTACTTTTCAATGATTTCATTGTGGCTTCCTCCAGGGATGGTGCGCAGGGTGGTCGGGGCGTGCAGAGCAAGCCCCGTACCCGGCGGTGCTTGGACGGCCGGAAGGGACGGTAAGCTCCCGCCGTATCAGGACGGCCGCGACGGGGACTCGCCTTGGGCGCCTTGCTGGCCGCCGGCCGGCGGTTGCGAGATGCCTTCCAGCGCGCTGTCGGTATGAGTCTGGTCGCGCGTGGCGATGTCGCCGAGTGCAACCATGCCGCACAGCCGCTTGTCGCGGGTCAGCACCGGCAGGCGGCGCACCTGCTCGGTGCCCATCTGCTGCAGCACCTCTTCCACGTCCTGATCCTCGAAGCAATAGGTGATGCCTTCGCTCATCACTTCACCGACCTTCACGTTGTCCGGCGCCTGGCCGTCGGCGCTGGCTCGCACCGTGATGTCGCGATCGGTGATCATGCCGACCAGGGTCTGTCCGTCGCACACGGGCAGCGCACCGACGTCGCATTCCTTCATCAGTTGCGCGGCGCGCTGCAGGCTGTCCTGCGGACTGACCGTTGCAACGTCGCGTGTCATCAGATCCGAAATCTTTTTCATCCTGCTCTCCTTTTGAGTGGCGGCGAGGCCGGCGCGCGATTGCGCGAGCAAGCGCACGACTTCCTCGTCCGTGGTCTGCGTAAAGTCTGTGTAATAAGGACTGACCGCATGAAAATCATCCGGGGCGGCAAGACACAGTCCCTCGGCCTGCGCTTGCAAGGCCTGCACCATGTCGGGCGCGCCGACCGGCGCGGCAAACAGTACCCGCGCCGGATGTTCTTCGGCCACTGCGGCCAGCGCCGCACGCATGGTGTTGCCGGTGGCGATGCCATCGTCGACGATGATCGCGGTCGCCCCGTCCAGCGGCGGCACCAGGGATCCATCGTCGGCTGCGTAGAGCGCGCGTCGGCATGCCATCTCCTGTTGCAGTACCTGGATCTGCTCGTCCAGCCACGCGCCC
>DATLGF010000147.1:0-3293 GCA_035540575.1 Noviherbaspirillum sp. | reverse complement strand
CTTTACGATAGCCTCAACGTGCGCGAGGAAAAGCTGGCGATCGTGGCAAGCGCGAACCATCCGGAGGCGCACGCGCGACGGCTGGCCATTTCGGACCTTGCCCAATCTCCGTGGGTCGTGTATTCGGCGAACATGCCGATGCGCCTGCTGCTTGAACGCGAGTTCCATGAAGCGGGCCTGCAGTTCCCGCTCAACCTGATCGAGACCACGTCCGCATTCACGACACTCGCGCTACTGCAGCGCAACCCGTCGATGGTTGCGGTGTTTTCGATCGACGTGGCGCGCTTCTGCACCGGCTTCGGCATGACGACGATCCTTCCGGTGGAACTGCGTTCGCGCAGCGATCCGTACTTCCTCGTCACGCGGCGAGACCGCAGCCTGTCGCCGGTGGCCCAGCTGCTCGTGCAGGAGTTCCTTTCGGAGCCCGCCATCGCCTGGAGGGATGCCGATCAGGTGCTGACCGGCCTCCCGCTGCCGGACGAACGATTCAAGGACGAAGTCTTTCCTTGAAAATGCGCCGCGCCAGCGTTGCCCGATGCAGTTCGCTGGCGCCGTCATAGATGCGGAACGGACGCAACTCGCGCAGGATCAGCGACACTGGCGTGTCCTCCGAGATGCCCACTGCGCCCATGATCTGCACCGCGCGGTCGGCGACGCGATACACGGCCTCGGACACGAAGATCTTCGTCATCGCCGATTCATGCTTGACCGACAGGCCCGCATCGAGCCTGGCGGCGCAATCGATTGTCATCAAGCGGCTTGCGTGCAGGTCGATATGGGAATCGGCCACCATCGCCTGGACCTGCTGCAAGTCCGCGAGCAGCGTGCCGAAAGAACGGCGCCGCAACGCGTAGTCCTGCGCGATCTCGATCGCGCGCGAGGCGCGGCCGATGAAGCGCATGCAGTGAGACAGGCGCGCCGGCTCCAGCCGTGCCTGCGCATACTCGAATCCCTTGCCGACCTCGCCGAGCACCGCATCGGGGCCGACTTCGCAATCGACGAGCCGGATCTCGCCGTGGCCGCCGATCTGGTAGCCGTCCATGCTGCCGATGTTGCGCACCAATTCGTAGCCGGGCGTGCCGGCATCGACGATGAACATCGTCGCGCCTTCTTCGGCGCGGGCGAGCACGATCGAAAATGCCGCGCCGACCGCGCCGCTGATGAACCACTTGTGCCCGTTCAGCACCCAGCCGTCACCGCGCCGCACGGCGGTGGCAGCGAGCATGCCCGGATCAGAACCGGCGCCGGGCGCGGGCTCCGTCATCGCGAAGCATGAGCGCACCCTTCCCTCGACAAGCGGCATCAGGTAGCGGCGCTTCTGCTCGGGGGTTCCGTTCTGCAGCAGGTTGATCATGTTGGGCTGGTCGGGCGGCGCGCAGTTGAGCGCGCCGGGCCCGAGGAAGCTGCGTCCGGCTTCCTCCAGGATGCCGGCGCGCGCCACCCAGCCGAGTCCGCAGCCACCCAGGTCCTTCGGCAGCTGGGGCGCATAAACACCACGTTCGCGCGCCTTTTCCTGCAGTTCCCGGATCACCGCGTCGAGCGCGGCGACGTCGTGCGCGAGCGAGGGATGTTCGCGCGGGATGGCCTCGGTCTCGATGAACTCGCGGACTTGCTCGCGCAGCCGTTCTGCTTCCTCATTGTGCACGGACATGATCATTCGTTCCGGGCTCAGTCGATGCGTGCGCCGGTCGACTTGACCAGTTCGGCCCACCACGCAGTTTCGGTCTGGATCGTGCGACCGAACTCGGCCGGCGTGTCGACCACCGGCTCGGCACCCATCTCGCTCATGCGCTGTTTCATTTCGGGCTTGGCCATGATTTTCGCCATCGTGCCCTGCAGCTTGTTGATCACGGCAGGCGGCGTGCCGGCCGGCGCCATCACGCCCTTCCACGCGGTGATCACGAAGTCCTTCATCCCGGCCTCGGCGAACGTGGGCACCTCGGGCGCGGCGACCGCGCGACTCGTGCTGGGAACCGCGAGCGCGCGCAGCTTGCCGTTCTGCACATGCGGCAGCAGGACAGGCATGTTGTCGATCATCATGCTGATGTGCCCGGCGACCAGGTCGACCACGGCGGGGCCACTTCCCTTGTAGGCAATATGCGCCATCTTTGCGCCGGCCTTCTGGTTCATCAGTTCGCCGGCCAGATGCGCCGGGCTGCCGTTGCCGGGAGAACCGAAGTTGACGGTATTGGGGTTCGCTTTTGCATAGGCGATGAATTCCTTCACTGTCCTGGCCGGCACGGAAGGATGCACCGCCATCAGGTTGTGCTCGCGCACCAGCATCGTCACCGGGGTCAGGTCCTTCGTCGGACTGAAGGTCATCTTCGCGTACAGGCTGGGGTTGATGACGGTGGGTCCGGCCGCGGCCATCAGCAGCGTGTAGCCGTCCGGCGCCGCCTTGGCGACCAGATCACCACCGATATTGCCGCCCGCACCCGGCTTGTTTTCCACGATGACCGGCTGCCCCAGCTCGACGCGCAGTTCATTGGCGATGATGCGTCCCAGCACGTCGGTCGAGCCGCCGGGTGCGAACGGCACGATCAGGCGGATAGGCTTGGATGGATAGCTCGGGTCGGCGGCGGCGGGGAGTGTGGCGGCGAGGCTCAGTGCTGCAGCTGCGAGGATAGTCTTCATCATGCTTGTCTCCTTGTAAGTGGTTATCAGCCTCGCGCGTCGTAGCCGGCCGCGGCCAGCGTGCGCTTGGCAATGTTGAGCTGATGGATCTGGCTGGTTCCCTCGTACAGGCGGAACAGGCGCACATCCCGGTAGAAACGCTCGATGTCGTAGTCGGCGATGTAGCCGTAGCCGCCGAACATCTGCACACAGCGGTCGGCCACACGGCCGCACATCTCGGAAGCGAAGTACTTGCACATCGATGCAGTAAGCGACACATCCTCGCCGCGGTCGCGCTGCCGCGCCGTCTCCAGCACCAGCGCCCGCGCGGCATGGATTTCGGTCTGGCAGTCGGCGATCATCGCCTGGATCAGCTGGAACTCGGCGACCGGCTTGCCGAACTGACTGCGCTGGGTCACGAAGCGGATCGCCTCGTCCAGCATGCGGATTGCCGGGCCTATGCACAGCGCGGCCAGATGGATGCGCTGCTTGTTCAGCACCTTCATCGCAGTGCGGAATCCCATGCCTTCGACGCCACCGATCAGGTTTGAAGCCGGCACACGGCAGTCGTTGAAATACACCTCCGAAACCGGCGATCCTTCCTGGCCCATCTTTCGATATGGCGCGCCGGTCGACAGCCCAGGCATGCCGCGCTCGACGATGAAGGCGGAGATTCCCGA
>DATLGF010000146.1:0-3958 GCA_035540575.1 Noviherbaspirillum sp. | reverse complement strand
CCTTGCCGAGCGTGTACGCGCTGTAGCGCGAGCGCATCAGTTGTTCGGCGGTTTGTGCTAGCGCCTCGCCTTCGATGTAGCGGGCGCAGCAGGTCTCATAATTTTGGCCGCCGCAAGGGCAGGGCTTGTTACTCGATTTGTTCATCAACTGGTGTCCAACGCGATTGCCTGTTCCCTCCCCCTTTCAGGGGAAAGGTTGGGGTGGGGGTTCGGACTCCGATCCAGCGTCGCCGCCAGCGCAGACTCCCTACCCCCATCCCAACCTTTCCCCTGAAAGGGGGAAGGAGCCGGTCCTCTAGCTCTTAGCCTTGCTCTCCTTCACCCCCACCGGCGCCCCCGCCTCCTTCCACGCCTTGAACCCGCCATCGATGTGCGCGACCTTCTCCATCCCCATGTCCTGCGCGGTCTTGGTCGCCAGCGCGCTGCGCCAGCCGGCTGCGCAGAAGAAGATGAATTCCTTGTCCTCGCCGAATACCGGCTTGAAGTAGGGCGACTCGGGATCGACCCAGAACTCGAGCATCCCGCGCGGCGCCGGATAGGCGCCGGGAACGATGCCCTCGCGCTCGAGCTCGCGCACGTCGCGGATGTCGACGAACTGCACGTTCGCATCCTCCAGCTTCGCGCGCGCCTCTTCCACGCTGTAGGTCTTCACCTGCGCCATCGCCTCGTCGACGAGCGCCTTGTAGCCCTTCTTCAATGCCATCTTCGCCTCCCTCAGTTGAGTGCTCTCGCAATCAGGATCTTCTGGATCTCGCTCGCGCCTTCGTAGATCTGGCATACCCGCACATCCCGGTAGATACGCTCGACGGGAAAGTCGGACACATAGCCGTAGCCGCCATGGACCTGGATCGCGTCCGAGCACACCCGCTCGGCCATTTCGCTGGCGAACAGCTTGGCCATCGCCGCTTCCTTGAGGCAGGGCTTGCCGGCATCCTTCAGCGCCGCCGCATGCAGGATCAGCTGGCGCGCCGCCTCGATCTGCGTGGCCATGTCGGCCAGCTTGAACTGCACCGCCTGGTGCTCGAACAATGTCTTGCCGAACGAGGTCCGTTCCTTCGCATAGGCCAGCGCCGCCTCGAAGGCCGCGCGCGCCATGCCGACCGCCTGCGACGCGATGCCGATGCGCCCGCCTTCGAGGCCGGACAACGCGATCTTGTAGCCCTGCCCTTCCTCGCCGATCAGGTTCTCCGCCGGAATGCGGCAATTCTCGAACAGGATCTGCGCGGTGTCGGACGAGTGCTGGCCCATCTTCTCTTCCAGCCGCGCGACCACGTAACCGGGCGTATTGGTCGGCACCCAGAACGCGCTGATGCCGCGCTTGCCCGCGCCCTTGTCGGTGACCGCCATCACGATCGCCACGTCGGCGGTCTTGCCGCTGGTGATGAACTGCTTGACGCCGTTGAGCACGTATTCGTTGCCTTCGCGTACCGCGGTGGTGCGCAGCGCGGCGGCATCGCTGCCCACATGCGGCTCGGTCAGACAGAACGCGCCCAGCATGTCGCCGCGCGCGAGCGGCTTCAGGAAGCGCTCCTTCTGCTCTTCATTGGCGAACATCATCGCGATGCTGCACACCGGGCAATTGTTGACCGAGATGATGGTCGAGGTGCCGCCGTCGCCGGCCGCGATCTCTTCCAGCACCAGGGCCAGCGAGGTGTAATCGAGGCCGGCGCCGCCGTACTGCTCCGGCACCGCCACGCCGAACGCGCCGAGTTCGGCCAGGCCCTTCAGCTCTTGCTTCGGGAAGACGTGTTCGCGGTCCCAGCGGGCGGCATTCGGCGCAAGGCGTTCCTGTGCGAACGCGCGCAGCGCATCGCGGATCATTTCATGTTGTTCGGATAAAACCATGATTCTCTTTCTCGTTATCGTGCAACGCCTACCACGGCAGTTCGCGTCCGCTGAAATGGCGGAAGCCTCCACTGTCCGCAGGCGTTGCGGTCTCCAGTACCTGCAGCATGCCGCGCACGCTTTCCCCGGCCTCGGTCGGCGCCGATTCGCCGCCCATGTCGGTCTTCACCCAGCCCGGCGACAGCGCGAGGAAGATCGCGTTCGGGTAATCCTGCGCCGCGCTCTTGACCACCATGTTCAGCGCGGCTTTCGACGCCCGGTACACCCAGCCGTAGCTCTGTGTGGTCTGATCGATGCTGCCCATGCCGCTGCTGATGAATGCAAACCGGCCGCGCGCGGCCTCGACCATCGGCGCGATCGTCGGAATCACCTGCATCGCGCCGAGCACATTGGTGTGCATCACGCGGTCGAAATCGGCCGCCGTCGGTGGCGACGTTGCGCCCTCGCGCGAGCCGAATACGCCGGCCACGTAGATCGCCAGGTCCAGCGCCTCGCCGTCGAGCTGCCAGCCGAGGCCGGCCAGCGAATCGGGCCTGGTGACGTCGACCCTGTACGCCACCGCACCCTCCTGGTTCAGGGCCGCCAGCGCGGCGTCGTCGCGCGCGGTGGCGTAGACCTTCCAGCCGGCTGCACGCAGCTGGCGGACGAGTTCGCGGCCGATGCCGCGCGAGGCGCCGAGGATGAGGGCGGTGGGCATCTTGGTTGTCCTATCTGCGCTCCCTCCCCTTCAAGGGGAGGGCTGGGGTAGGGATGGGTGTCAAGTGCAATCCCATCCCCCTCCTGACCTCCCCCTTGAAGGGGGAGGAACCTGGATCACACCATCTCAATCGCCATCGCCGTTCCTTCCCCGCCACCGATGCACAGCGAGGCCACGCCGAGCCTGCCGCCGGTCTTCCTCAGCGCGCCGATCAGCGTGACGAGGATGCGCGCGCCGGACGCGCCGATCGGGTGGCCGAGCGCGCAGGCGCCGCCGTGGAGGTTGATCTTGTCGTGCGCGATGCCGTGGTCGCGCATCGCGGCCATCGGCACGACGGCGAAGGCTTCGTTCACCTCGAACAGGTCGACGTCCTTGGTACCGATGCCGAGCTTCTTGTACAGCTTGTCGATCGCGCCCACCGGGGCAGTGGTGAACCAGTTCGGCTCCTGCGAATGCGTGGTGTGGCCGAGGATGCGTGCGATCGGCGTGCAGCCGAGGCGCTTGGCGGTCGATTCGCGCATCAGCACCAGCGCGGCGGCGCCGTCGTTGATCGAGGACGACGACGCGGCGGTGATCGTGCCGTCCTTCTTGAACGCCGGCTTCAGCGAGGCGATCTTGTCGAGCTTCGCCTTGAGCGGACCTTCGTCCTTGTCAATCACCACTTCGCCGCCCTTGGCCGCCACCGTCACCGGCGCGATTTCCCACTGGAACGAACCGTCATTGGTCGCCGCCTGCGCGCGCTTGACCGACTCGATCGCATACGCATCCTGCTGCTCGCGCGTGAACTCGTACTTGGCCGCGCACTCCTCGCCGAAGGTGCCCATCGAGCGGCCGCGCTCGTACGCATCTTCGAGGCCGTCGAGCATCATGTGGTCATAGATCATGCCGTGGCCGATGCGGTAGCCGCCACGCGCCTTCGGGATCAGGTACGGGGCGTTGGTCATCGATTCCATGCCGCCGGCGACCACGACCTCGTTGCTTCCGGCAAGAATCGAGTCGTAGCCGATCATCGTCGCCTTCATCGCCGACCCGCACATCTTCGACAGCGTCACCGCGCCGGCGGATACCGGAATGCCGGCCTTGATGGCGGCCTGGCGGGCCGGTGCCTGGCCCTGGCCGGCCATCAGGCAGTTGCCGAACAGGACTTCATTGACCAGGTTCGGCTCCAGGTTCGCGCGTTCGACCGCGGCGCGGATCGCCACCGCGCCGAGATCGGCCGCGGCGAGTGAGGAAAAATCGCCCTGGAACGCACCCATCGGGGTGCGGGCGGCGCCAACGATCACAATCGGGTCATTCATTTTTTGTCTCCAGTCATGCGGCCTGTGCCGCGGGGGTCAGGGGTTTGTAGCTGAATCTCAATTCCTGCGGATACGGGAACACGTCGGCGATGTCGCCGGCGAGGATGCGCTCCTTGGC
>DATLGF010000145.1:0-5222 GCA_035540575.1 Noviherbaspirillum sp. | reverse complement strand
GTACGGCGAGCGCGGCGGCGCACAGCGCGAGGCTGATCATTGCGAGTCGGCGCTCATTCATCTTTCTTCTTCCATGAATGGGCCCGCGCCGCTTGCGCTTCGCGCAGACTGCGCTGGAAGTGATACGGCAACGCATCTTCGACGATCCGTCGCTGGGCACGGTGGTTCATCGGGTTGGTGCGCAGGGGCTTGTCGTTGCGTTCGGCCTGCTCGGAGCGCGCCGTCAAATGGGTGGCGAACAAGGTTTCCTGATCGGCTGCCATCCCGTAGTTGTTGCCACTGCGTCCGCGGGCAAACGGGATCGCGAGATTGCTCCATTCGTCGTAGTCGCGCAGCACGGTGCGCGCCCCGCCCTCCTGCGGATTCAGGTTGCGGGCGTAGCGCTGGATGGCGAGCACGCCGTTGTTGTCCCAGTCGGCAAACGCGCCGGCCACTGCGCCGCGACCGATGTTTGCGGATTCAAGCAGACTGTTTTCGTCCAGCGGTGTGCTGGTCCCGTCGGAGAAATCGATGCGGAAATCCGAGCCGCACGGCGAGTTCTCGACCAAGTTGCAGTAAGTCTTGTTCTTCATGCCGTTGGCGAGATAGTAGCGCTCGGCGGCATGCGCGGAATTTGGTGTCGCGCTCAGGCCGGCGAACTGGTACATGTAGTTCATCACGCTGTAGTGATTCGGCTTGTAGTTCGCGTCCTCGTTGCCGCCGTGGCGCAGGCCGAGGTTGTGGCCGAGTTCGTGCATCAGCGTGCTTGCCTGCAGGTTGACCAGCATGTTCAGGCTCGGCCCCGGCGAGGTCGAGAAACCGTAGCCGCCCAGCGTAACGATCAGGTCGTTGCCGTTCAATTCAGCCACCCCCGAGGATCCGGCCGCGCCGTCCTGCCGCTGCGAATTGGCGAACAACGCGTAGTGGAAGACGAGATTGCGGCGCACATCGAAATTCGCGCTCTTGTAATCGTAGAACGACGTGCATCCGGCACGCGCGCCGGTCCCGTTGGTGGCCAGCTCGATGCATGGAGCGAACGCGACGGCATTGCCGCCGCCGAGGTTGAAGTGGGCGCGATCCGTCGTTTCGCCGTACAGCGGACCGGCGTCGATGTGCAGGCCGATGTTGCGTCGTGCAAATGCGTCGACCATCATCTGCAATGCCTCCCTGCGCGGCGTGAGCGCCGGGTCGGTGCCCGTCATGTAGTCAACCTCCATGAAGATGTCACGTCTGCCGGCACGTGCGCCCATCGCATACAGGTCGAGACCGGCGTAGGTTCCGCCTGGACGCTTGGCGCTGTCGGGAATGCCGTCTCCGTCGGAGTCGGTCACGCCGGGATTCACATCGTTCGGGCCCGCAGGTGTCGCAAAGTTCACCAGCGCCCAGTCAGCGGCGGTGTTCGTGTCCGGCATGGCGGCCGACAGCAGGCGCACGATCGACTTGCCATGCTCGTTCGGCCCCGAAGGAAGCGCGGGCACCGGACCGCTGCGCCAGGCGTTGGCCGAGAGCGGGGCGGCAGTGGAGTTGCCGAAGCGCACGAAATCGACGGTTGCGCCATTGCGCACCAGCTCGACCGAGCCGTGCGCGGTCCAGAACGGCACGAGGTTCTCACTGCGCACGTAGACCATCTGGGAGTTCGCCTTCAATGCATTGAAGACGCGCCCGGCTATGACGAGATATGCGCCCGGGTCCACCGTGACCGCGGGCAGCGCAAAGCGCGCCGGACTGGCAGAGCTGGCGCGGGTGGTGATGTCGATATGACTCGCCCGCAGTTCATAGGCAGCGAGCGATATCGGATTGCCCGTCGGGTTGTAGACCTCGAACCAGGCGATGTCGTCGCTGAAGTAATTCGTGGCGACTTCGGAAATCATCAGGTCCGAGCCGGCCACGACGACGGGCGGCCCGCTCATCAGTTCCGAGGCCGGGTCCTGGCCTGGCTCCGATCCGCCGCCGCAGGCGGAGAGCATGGCCGCGAAGGCAAGCGCGCAACCCAGGCTGCGCAAGGCCGGACGGCGGTTTCTTGTTTGTCTTGTCACGTAAGCACCCGAAGGAGAATCGAGTGCCTACAGACATCTATCCGCGCGGAAAGTTTTCGCGCGGCAAAAATTGTTGCATCCGCGCGGCAGGAATCAGCTCAGAACGGCAGGATGAAAAGGAAAGCGGCCCTGCTCGAGGGCCGCTGTGAACTGCCTGACAACGAACCCGGTTGCCAGCCCGGGGTGCGCGCTCACAGCCCCGACATCTGGCGCCGACGCACAGTCTCGAGCGTGGCCTGGGCCGCGCTCGACCACTGACCGCCGAGCGCGACGGCCCGCTCGGCGGCCACGCGGGCGGAGTCGTAATCGCCGAGCTCGATCAGAACGTTCGCCAGGTTGTTGAAGGCTGGTGCGCTGTCCGGATGAACGGTGGTCGCACGCCGCAGCGCCGTTGCAGCCTGGTCCAGTTTGCCCATTCGATATGCTGCATTGCCGGCACCCATCAGCAGGATGAGATTGTCCGGCCAGCGCTGCAAGGCGGCCGCATAGGCAGCATGGGCCTGTTCCGGCTTGGCGACGCGCTCCAGCGCGACGAGCGCCGGCGCGACCTCGTCCTCTGCTGCCGTGGCGGGCAGCCGGCCCGCAGGCATGGCAACCATTGCCCAATGATTGCTGCGCGCCCAGGTGTGCTCGAAGGTTCGCATCGGCATCACTTCCCGCTCGGTGGTGCCGGAGCGCAGCACGACTTCGCGCCGGTCGAGGTCGTAGCCGATCACGACCGCGTAATGCCAGACCGGCTGCACCGGCAGACTGAGGTTTTGCAGGACGATGACCGGCGTGCCGTTCGCCACCTCCTGCAGCAGCGCGTCCAGCCGCGGCGGTATGGTGACGGCCAGCGTGCCGTGGCGGCGCGCCGCCGCAATCATCTCGGTCTGCAGGCTGCCCTGCCGTTCCGGGATATAGACCTGGGAGACGAGCTGCTCGGGCGTGGCGGACACGCCGGCAACCTGCAGCACCGTGGCCAGCGACGCCGGCCCGCACTGGTAGAGCTCCTGCGGGAAGAACGGGGTGGCGACGAGTTCCTGTCGCGGCGGGATGGAAGCGTCGCGCCCCTGCAGCAGGTTGTGCGTCTGCGTGGCGCAGCCTGACAGCAGGAGGACGAGGACCAGGAAAACGCCCGGCAGCCAGCGCTGCCGGGGGCGTAAAATCGCGCCCTGCATGCGCGCTCAGGTGCGGGTGAACGGGAAGATGCGGGTCAGGCCGAGCAGGTCGGTAATGATCAGCACCACGACAATGAAGCCGATCCAGCCAAGTACGCTGCCGCCTGCAGGCATGCTGTCGATGTGCTGCGCGAGCATCGCGGCTTCCGCGTCAGTCAGCGCGGCGACGCGCTCGGCGGCCGCTTCCTTGCTCACGCCGAACTGCTCCAGTTGCGCGATCACATCCGCGCGTTCCAGCGCCGCCGCGATCTTTTGATGGTTTTGCTGCGCCAGCTCGGCTGACATCACCTGATCGGTCCCGATCATCGCGGCGCGCGCGGGCTGCGTGAAACTGATGAAGCTGAACGCTGCGATCAGCGCGTAGACGAACAGGCTCTTGATCTTTTTGAACATGGCTACCTCGTATGTCGAAAGGTTGAATGAACAGACCACTTCACTACGACCAGCGAGTGGCCGCATTGAATTCCATTTTCCGCAGCCTCATACAGTTTTCTTGAGAAAACGCAAATTCCGCCCCCTCACGGCCATGGCATCGGGTTGAGGTTGCGGAATTCACCCTTGCGGCCGTCGTCCAGTCCCGGCGGGTCCGGAACGACGGGTTTGCCGTCCTGCTGTTCGCCCGGTTCGCCCAGGCGCGGGCCGGCGATCTCGGCGATCTGGCGCCGCGCCTGGTCAAAGTCTGACTGCATCAGCGGGAAGTCCTCCCGCGGCCAGTTGGCGATCGCCCACTGCACGAGATCGTCAAAACGCTGGTTCAACTCGATCGCATACTGATCGTATCGCTCCTTGCTCGGCACATTGCTCTCCTTGCCGCGGCGCGCGCGGCGTCAGTGGCCTGGACTGGTCTCAGGACCGGTTGTCGACCGGCGGCGCGCCCGGGGTCATGTGGCCCGGGTCGAAGATATCGTCGTCCTTGACCTCGTGTCCGGGCGGCTCGATGTATGCGATCAGCTTTTCCAGGCGCGTTCCGTACTCGTCGGCTTCGCCGGGCTTGAGCGGATCGGAAGGGTGCTGCTGGTTTTCTTCCAGCGGCACCGTGCCGGTGCGCACCGGTTCGTTGTCATTCGCCTGGGTGCGCTCGGGATCGGGGCGCACCTCCGAGGCCGCGCGGGTTCCGTCGGGACGGGCATCGGCCGGCAGGCCGAGATCGTCCACGCCCGCCGGATCCTCGGTGCTGCGCACTGGAATGCGTCCGTCATTGCCGGGCTTCATGTCGCGGCCGGAGCCGGTATGTCCTTGGTTCATGCTCACCTCCGAAAAAAAGTTAGATGAAGGACATTCCGCATGGTTCGGTGAATCGCGCGCAATCGGCGCGCTCGAACTATCGTGCGCCTTGTCCATCTGAACAGAGAAGTCAGGGATGCAAGACGGAGGTCACATGGAACCCCAGGAACAGGAAGGCCGGCGCCAGGGTGGCGGCCACTGGATGAACGAACCGGACATCGGCAGCGGGGACAAGTCGCCGGCCCAGCGCGACATCGAGCGCGAACAGCGCGCGCTTGGCGCAGAGCGCGGAACGGCCGACCAGGACGGCGGGGACACGCTGCAAAGCGGCGACCACATCGCCCGCATCGCCACGCGCCGCATGGACGACGGGATGTTCGAGGCACAGGTTTTCGTGCGCCTTGGGCGCGAGCCAGAGATTGCCGAAACGTACATCCCCGCAGGAACCTATTCCACCGAACAGGAAGCACGCTCGGCGGCGCGCGAGCGCGCGCAACGTGCCCTGGATGAACGGGAGTTCTGATACCACTGCGCAATGCCCCGTCCCCGCGCGCTCGCCACGCTGGCGCTGCTGCCGTTCTGCGTAGTCCTGCATGCGCAAGACCTGCCCGCAAACGGCAATGCGGTGGCCGTCTACGCCGCCGGAGACATCGCCAACTGCCGCCGCCATCTGGCGTCCGCCGCCCCTGCCGGTGCGACCGCCGAACTCGTTGCTTCGGCGCTGGCCGATTCACCTTACGCGCTGGTGCTCACGCTCGGCGACCACACCTACCCGCTCGGCGAGATGCGCGAATTCAAGGATTGCTACGAACCGACCTGGGGC
>DATLGF010000144.1:0-5557 GCA_035540575.1 Noviherbaspirillum sp. | reverse complement strand
AGGTCGCCGAGCGCATCGAAAAAACCGTAGCCGTCGTTGTTCTCCAGCATGGCCTTGGCGTTGATGCCCAGCGCGGCTGCGCGCGCCATGCTGTCGGGCAGGTAGAGCGCGCCGGCGTTGTCTTCCGAGCCGTCGATGCCGTCGGTGTCGCAGGCGATGGCCGACACGCCCGGCAGGCCGTCCAGGCTCACCGCCAGGCTCAGCAGGAATTCCGCGTTGCGCCCGCCGCGCCCGTGGCCCTTGACCGTCACGGTGGTCTCGCCGCCGGAAATCAGCACGCAGGGCCGCGCAAACGGCTGGTCGTGCAGCGCGCTGCGGCGCGCCAGCGCGGCCAGCACGCGCGCGGCCTCGCGCGCTTCGCCTTCCAGGTCGTCCGAAAGAATGTAGGGCGTGATCCCGGCCGCGCGCGCGGTGGCCGCCGCCGCTTCCAGCGCATCGGCCGCGCACGCGATCACGGCCGTGCTGTTGCGCGCAAAGCGCACATCGCCGGGCTTGGGCGTCTCGCCGGCCCCGCTGGCCAGATGGCGTTCGACGGCCGCCGGAATCGCAATGCCGTACTTGCGCAGGATCGCCAGCGCATCGGCGCAGCGGGTCGGATCGGGCAGCGTGGGGCCGCTGGCGATCACGCCGGGATCGTCGCCGGGCACGTCGGAGATCAGCAGCGTCACCACCCGCGCCGGTGCGCAGGCCAGCGCCAGCCGCCCGCCCTTGATCGCCGACAGGTGCTTGCGCACGCAGTTGATCTCGGAAATCGACGCGCCGCTGCGCAACAGCGCCTTGTTGAGCGCCTGCTTGTCTGCCAGCGTGATGCCGGGCGCCGGCAGCGCCAGCAGGGCCGAGCCGCCGCCGGAGATCAGGCACAGCACGAGGTCGTCTTCGCCGAGCCCCTGCACCATCTGCAGCATCCGTTCGGCGGCCGCGCGCCCGGCTGCGTCCGGCACCGGGTGCGCCGCTTCCACGACCTCGATGCGCTCGCACGGCGCGCCATGGCCGTAGCGGGTCACCACCAGCCCGGCCAGCTCGCCCTGCCAGTGCCGCTCCACCGCCAGCGCCATCGCCGCGGCGCCCTTGCCGGCGCCGATCACGATCGTGCGTCCGCGCGGCGGCGCGGGCAAAAACCGCGGCAGGCAGTGCTCGGCGGTCACGGCGGCCACCGCGCTGGCGTACATGTCGAGCAGCAGGCGGCGGGGATCGATGCGCTTCATCCTACGGTGGCAATTTCGTGATTTGCCATCAGCTCGATCGCGCGGCACAGCGCCGAATGATCGAGAGCGCTCATGCCGTGCGCCGCACAGGCGTTCATCAATTCCTGGGCGGTGGCCGTATTCGGCAGCGGGATACCCAGTGCCTTGGCGCCCTGCAGCGCGAGATTCAGATCCTTCTGGTGCAACTCGATCCGAAAGCCCGGCGAAAACGTGCGCCTGATCATGCGCTCGCCGTGCACCTCGAGAATGCGCGAGGAAGCAAACCCGCCCATCAGGGCCTCGCGCACCTTCGCCGGGTCCGCCCCGGCCTTGGACGCGAACAGCAGCGCTTCGGCCACCGCCTGGATGGTGAGCGCGACGATGATCTGGTTGGCCACCTTGGTGGTCTGTCCATCGCCATTGCCGCCGACCAGCGTGACGTTCCTGCCCATCAGCTCGAACAAGGGCCTGACTTCGGCGAAGGCCGACTCCGGCCCGCCCACCATGATGGTGAGCGCGGCCGCCTTGGCACCGACTTCACCGCCGGACACCGGCGCATCCAGGTAGGCGCAGCCGAGCTCGTTGATGCGCCGGGCGAAGCCCTTCGTGGCAAGCGGCGAGATCGAGCTCATGTCGACCACGATCTTGCCCGGCTCTAGACCTGCGGCGATACCGTTGCGCCCGAACAGCACATCCTCCACATCCGGCGTATCGGGAACCATCGTGATGATGATGTCGGCGCGCTTGGCGACCTCAGCCCCGGACGCGCAGACGGTGGCGCCACCTTCGATCAGTTCAAACGGCGGATTACGCCGGTTGTGCAGGTAAAGCTTGTGTCCGCCATCCTGCAGATGCCCTGCCATCGGTGCGCCCATGATGCCCAGCCCGATGAAGCCTACCTTTGCCATGCCTGTTCTCCTTTCTGGTTGTGCTGCGCATGTCGCCGCGCCTGCGGCCGTGCCGCCGTTTCGCATATCACACGCCATGCAGCGAGCGCCATCCGAGCCCTTCCACCGTGCCGGCGCGCGGCTTGTATTCGCATCCGACCCAGCCGTCGTAGCCGATCTCGTCGAGCAGCTTGAACAGGAAGCGGTAGTTGATCTCTCCGGTTCCCGGCTCGAAGCGTCCGGGGTTGTCCGCCACCTGGACATGACCGATCACGTCGCGATTGGCCTTGATGGTGTTGGCGAGTTCGCCCTCCATGCGCTGCATGTGATAGATGTCGTATTGCAGATAGATGTTGGACGACCCGGTGCGCCGGATCAGGTCCACCGCCTGCTGGGTGTGAGTGAGCGAAAAGCCGGGGATATCGAAGCTGTTGATCGGCTCGATCAGCAGGCGGATCCCGTGCTCCTGCAACATGTCGGCCGCGTAGCGCAGGTTGTCAGACGCCGTGCGCGTCGCCTCCTCCCGGTCCGTGCCCGGCGGCAGCTTGCCGAGCAGGCAGTTGAGCTGCCGCACGCCAAGCCCCTTCGCGTAATGCAGCGCCTCCTCGACGCCCTCGCGAAACTCCGCGCTTCTGCCCGGGTGGCAGGCGATGCCGCGCTCCCCCGCTTCCCAGTCGCCGGCCGGCAGATTGTGCAGCACCAGTTCGAGCTGGTACGCATCGAGCTTCTCGGCGATCTGGTCCGCATGGAACCCATACGGAAACAGGAACTCCACGCCGCGAAAACCCGCGCGCGCCGCCTGCTCGAAGCGGTCCAGGAACGGAACCTCGTTGAAGAGCATGGTCAGGTTGGCTGCGAGCTTCATCATCGTCTTCCTCCCTCAGTCAAGCAAGGCAATGGCAGTGGGCGCGTGCTCGCGCCCGCTCGCCAGTTCTTCGAACTCGTTGATGCTGTCGATTTCGGTGCCCATCGATATGTTGGTCACGCGCTCCAGGATGATCTCGACCACGACCGGCACGCGGTACTCGCGCATCCACGCGCGCGCCTGGGCGAACGCATCCTGGATGTCCTCGTGCCGCTTGACCCGGATTGCCTTGCAGCCCAGTCCTTCGACGACCGCGACATGGTCGACGCCGTAGCCCTCGAGTTCCGGCGCATTGATGTTCTCGAACGACAGTTGCACGCTGTAATCCATGTCGAAGCCGCGCTGGGCCTGGCGGATCAGCCCGAGATAGGCGTTGTTCACCACCACGTGCAGGTAGGGCAGCCTGAACTGGGCTCCGACGGCAAGCTCTTCGATCATGAACTGGAAGTCATAGTCGCCCGAGATCGCCACCACCTCGCGATCCGGATCGGCCGCGCACACACCGAGCGCGGCGGGCACTGTCCAACCCAGCGGCCCTGCCTGTCCGCAGTTGATCCAGTTGCGCGGCCTGTATACATGCAGGAATTGCGCGGCGGCGATCTGGGACAGTCCTATCGTGCTGACATAGCAGGTGTCGCGCCCGAACGCGCGGTTCATCTCCTCGTACACCCGCTGCGGCTTGATCGGGACGCTATCGAAGTGTGTGCGGCGCAGCAGCGTGCGCTTGCGCTCCCGGCACTGCGCGACCCACGTGCTGCGGTCCCGGAGCCGTCCGGCCTCCTTCCATGCGCGCGCGACTTCGACGAACAGCGCGAGCGCCGCACCGGCGTCCGAGACGATCCCGTAGTCCGGCTCGAACACGCGGCCGATCTGGGTCGGTTCGACGTCCACGTGCACGAACTTGCGCCCGCGCGTGAACACCTCGATCGACCCGGTGTGGCGATTGGCCCAGCGATTGCCGATGCCGAGCACGAAATCCGAAGCCAGCAGCGTGGCATTGCCGTAGCGGTGGCTGGTCTGCAGGCCGACCATGCCGGCCATCAGAGGGTGGTCGTCCGCGATCGCGCCCCAGCCCATCAGTGTCGGAATCACCGGCACGCCGAGTATCTCGGCGAATTCCACCAGCGAAGCGGATGCGTCGGCATTGATGATCCCGCCTCCCGCGGTGATCAGCGGGCGCTCGGCCTCGTTGAGCATGGCCAGCGCCTTTTCGATCTGGGCGCGCGTCGCCGCCGGCTTGTAGGCGGGCAGCGGTGCGTAGGTCTGCGGATCGAACTCGATTTCGGCCATCTGGACATCGAAGGGCAGATCGATCAGCACCGGCCCTGGGCGGCCCGAGCGCATCAGGTGGAAAGCCTGCTGGAACACCCTCGGCACCAGCGCCGGTTCAAGCACGGTGACCGCCCACTTGGTGACCGGCCTGGCGATGGCCTCGATATCCACCGCCTGGAAGTCCTCCTTGTGAAGCCGAGCGCGCGGCGCCTGCCCGGTCACGCAGAGGATGGGAATGGAATCGGCCTGGGCCGAATACAGGCCGGTAATCATGTCCGTGCCTGCCGGCCCCGAGGTGCCGATGCATAAGCCGATGTTGCCGGCCCGCGCCCGGGTATAGCCCTCTGCCATATGCGCGGCGCCTTCGACATGACGGGCAAGGACATGGCGGATGCTGCCGCGCCTTTTCAGCGCCGCGTAGAACGGATTGATCGCTGCCCCGGGCACACCGAATGCCTGCGCCACCCCCTCTATTTCCAGCACGCACACTGCGGCCTCGGCCGCCGTCATCCTTGCCATGTCTCCTCCTATGTCCGCGATCTGTTGTTGGAGAAGATGCTAATGGTCGATCACTGGTTTGATAAGAACACCAGAAATCGTTTTATTCGATACCCCCGGTATGGAATAATCGACCAGGGACAGCGCGGGGGGAACTCAATGGACAAGCTCAAGCAGATCGAAGCCTTCGTCTGCGCGGTGGAAAAAGGCAGCCTGGCGCGCGCCGCGCTGGAGCAGAAGGTGACGCCGGTGATGCTGGGCCGCCGGATCGACGCGCTGGAGAAGCGGCTAGGAGTCAAGCTGATGCATCGTTCCACGCGACACCTGTCGCTGACCGAGGAAGGCACGGTCTTCCTCGATCACTGCCGCAAGCTGCTGGGCGACCTGGAACGCGCCGAGCACATGGTCTCCGAGGGCCGGCACAAGGCAACCGGGCATCTGGTGGTGTCCGCGCCCGCGGCGTTCGGCCGCAAGCATGTGGCGCCGCATGCACCGGCCTTTGTCGCCGCCAATCCCGGGGTGCGCATCTCGTTCAACCTGACGGACCGCGTGGTCGACCTCGTCCGGGAAGGCTACGATGTGGGCATTCGCATCGGCGGCGCGATCGATCCGAACTTCGTCGCGGTCAAGCTCGCCGGCAACCGCCGCGTCGTCTGCGCATCGCCCACCTATCTCGCCCGTCATGGCGTACCCAGGACGCTGCAGGACCTGGATCGCCACAACTGCCTGGCCTTCAACCTGCAGGGCGGGCAACAGCGCGGCTGGTATTTCCAGCACAACGGCAGGCCGGTCACTGTCAAGGTGAATGGCAACCTCGATTGCAACGACGGGGAACTGCTGCACCGCTGGGC
>DATLGF010000143.1:0-7996 GCA_035540575.1 Noviherbaspirillum sp. | reverse complement strand
CGTGCGACATCTCGACCTTCAGACCGCGGGCGACGACCTGCGGATCGGCAAACACCTCGGCCAGCGTGTTGATCGGACCGCAGGGAACCGCCACCGACTCCAGTGCCGCGACCCACTCGGCGGTGGTGCGAAACACGGTTTTCTGGCGCAGCAGCGGAATCAGCACCGAACGGTTCTCCACCCTGCCCTTGTTCGTGGCAAAGCGGGAATCGGCCGCCAGCTCCGGGCAGCCGGCCACTTCGCAAAAGCGCGCGAACTGGCCATCGTTGCCAATCGCGAGAATCATGTAGCCGTCGGCGGTCGGGAAGTCCTGATACGGAACGATGCTCGGATGGCTGTTGCCGAGCCGTTTGGGCGAGGCACCGGTGGTCAGGTAGTTCAGCGCCTGGTTCGCGAGGCAGGCGACCTGCACGTCGAGCAGGGCCAGGTCGATGTGCTGGCCCTTGCCGCCCTGGTCGCGATGCGCCAGCGCAGCAAGCACGGCCGTGGCCGCGTACAGCCCGGTCAGCACATCGGTCAGCGCGACGCCCACCTTCATCGGCCCGCCACCCGGTTCGCCGTCCGGCAGGCCGGTCAGGCTCATCAGCCCGCCCATGCCCTGGATCAGGAAGTCGTAACCGGCGCGCGCCGCATAGGGCCCGGTCTGGCCGAAGCCGGTGATCGAGCAATAGATCAGACGCGGGTTCAGCGCTTTCAGCGAGTCGTAGTCGAGCCCGTACTGCTTCAGGCCACCGACCTTGAAATTCTCCAGCACCACGTCGGACTGCGCGGCCAGCGCACGGATCACCGCCTGACCTTCCGGGCGGGTGATGTCGACCGCGATCGAACGCTTGTTGCGGTTCGCGCACAGGTAGTAGGCGGCGACGTCGGTCGGGTTGCCTTCCCTGTCCTTCAGGAACGGGGGTCCCCAGCCGCGCGTATCGTCGCCGCTGCCGGGGCGCTCGACCTTGATCACGTCGGCGCCGAGATCGGCCAGGATCTGCCCGGCCCATGGTCCCGCGAGGATGCGGGACAGGTCGAGCACGCGGATATGCGACAGCGCGCCGGCCATGATCAGCTCGCGAACGCGGCGATGCCGGTGATCGCGCGGCCAAGGATCAGCGCGTGCACGTCGTGCGTACCCTCGTAGGTGTTGACCACTTCCAGGTTCACCACGTGGCGGATCACGCCGAACTCGTCGGAGATGCCGTTGCCGCCCAGCATGTCGCGCGCGACGCGGGCAATGTCCAGCGCCTTGCCGCAGGAATTGCGCTTCATCATCGAGGTCAGTTCGAGCGCCGCGATCCCTTCTTCCTTCATCCGGCCCAGCCGCAGGCAGCCCTGCAGGCCGAGCGAGATATCGGTGCTCATGTCGGCCAGCTTCTTCTGGATCAGCTGGTTGGCCGCCAGCGGCCGGCCGAACTGCTTGCGATCCAGCACATACTGGCGCGCGGTCTCGTAGCAGAACTCGGCCGCGCCGAGCGCGCCCCAGGCAATGCCGAAGCGCGCTGAGTTCAGGCAGGTGAACGGCCCCTTCAGGCCGGTCACGCCGGGCATCAGGTTCTCTTCAGGCACGAACACCTCGTCCATCACGATCTCGCCGGTGATCGAGGCGCGCAGGCCAACCTTGCCGTGAATCGCCGGAGCGGACAGCCCCTTCCAGCCCTTCTCCAGGATGAAGCCGCGGATCACGTCGTCCTCGGTCTTGGCCCATACCACGAACACGTCTGCGATCGGGCTGTTGGTGATCCACATCTTGGTGCCGGACAGCAGATAGCCGCCGTCTACCTTCTTCGCGCGCGTGACCATCGAGCCGGGATCGGAGCCGTGGTTCGGCTCGGTCAGCCCGAAGCAGCCGACCCATTCGCCGCTGGCCAGCTTGGGCAGATACTTCCTCTTCTGTTCCTCGCTGCCGAATTCATTGATCGGCACCATGACCAGCGAAGACTGCACGCTCATCATTGAGCGGTAGCCGGAATCCACGCGCTCCACTTCGCGCGCGATCAGGCCGTAGGACACATAGTTGAGTCCGGCGCCGCCGTACTGCTCGGGAATGGTCGCGCCGAGGAGCCCCAGCTCGCCCATTTCGTTGAAGATCTCGCGGTCGGTACGCTCATTGCGGAACGCGTCAAGGATGCGCGGCATCAGCTTGTCCTGCGCATAGGCGCGGGCGCTGTCGCGCACCATGCGCTCGTCCTCGGTCAGCTGCGTATCGAGCAGCAGCGGGTTTTCCCAGTCGAATACCACCTTGTTGGATGCCATTGCGTTCCTCTTCGTCACTTCGTGTCCTCATGTCGGCACCTGCACGGATGCCGCCTCCAGCCGCCGATCATAGGAGCACCGCGGCACGGCCGCAAACGACTATTTGGTACGCACCTGTGCGAAAATCGCACTCCGACACATTCCGGACCATCACGATGCGGCGCAGGATTCCCAGTACCGGCGCGCTGATCGCCTTCGAGGCGGCGGCGCGGCACGAAAGCTTCACGAAGGCGGCCGAGGACCTCGCGCTGACGCAGAGCGCGGTCTGCCGCCAGATCGCCGGACTCGAAGACTACCTGGGTGTGGCGCTGTTTCGCCGCACGCGGCGCGGCGTCAAGCTGACCGAAGCGGGTCTCGCCTACAGCCGGCAGGTCACCGCCCGGCTCGACGCGGTCGAACATGACACGCTGGCGCTGATGGCGCACCAGGGACGCGGCGTGACGCTGGAGCTGGCCGTGGTGCCCACTTTTGCCACGCAGTGGCTATTGCCCAGGCTCGCACCGTTCTTGCGCGGGCACCTCGACATCACCGTCAACATGGCCACACGCACGCGGCCCTTCCTGTTCGGCGAATCCGAATTCGACGCAGCCATCTACTTCGGCGACGCCGGTTGGCCCGGCACCGAGGCGCATTACCTGATGCACGAGAATGCGGTGCCGGTATGCAGCCCGCGCCTGCTCGCCACGCTGAAGAAGCGCTCAATCGCCCCGCACGACCTCGCGCGGCTGCCGCTGCTGCAGCAAAGCACGCGACCGTACGCGTGGCGGCAATGGTTCGAAGCCGCCGGCCTGCAGGTCGCGCACGACATGGCCGGTCCGCGCCTGGAACTGTTTTCGATGCTGGCCCAGGCCGCGATGCACGACATGGGCGTCGCGCTGATTCCGCCGATGATGATCGAAGCGGAGCTGGCCTCGGGCCGTCTCGTCGTCGCCTGCAATCACAGCTGCGCGAGCGACAAGGCGTACTACCTGATCGTCCCCGAGCAAAAGTCGGAAAGCGCCGCGCTGCTCACTTTCCGGCAATGGCTGGAACGCGAGGCGGCGCTCTACCGGGCCGCGTCGGCATAGCCTCGCGGAAGGCGCGCGAGCACGCGGGCCAGCGCTTCCTGCTCGCCACCGCTTTCGCATGTGACGCGCACCGCCAGGTCGCGCTCGTCGGCGGCGAGCGGCTCATCGCTTGCCAGCTGCCGGCGCAGCACCGCGAGATCGGCGTCCGATGCGTCGCTGCCGGCCCGGCTTCGCGCGGCCACCCTGGCCTCCATCGTCGACTGCGAAGTCTGTACATCCACGATCAGGAACGGCACGCCCAGCCGCATTGCGGCCTGACGCAGGATATCGCGCTGCGCGCGCTTGAGGAAGGCGGCGTCGACGATCACCGGATAGCCCGCCTCGACGATCTGCCGCGTGCGTCGGGCG
Source organism: Noviherbaspirillum sp. (assembly GCA_035540575.1). Lineage (GTDB taxonomy): Bacteria > Pseudomonadota > Gammaproteobacteria > Burkholderiales > Burkholderiaceae_D > Noviherbaspirillum. The sequence goes on along the minus strand of DATLGF010000143.1, from coordinate 4,340 downwards.
AGCAGCGCGTACACGGCCTCGCTCGCGCTGCGCGCATACAGTTTGGCGCCGCCGCGCGTGGTGGCCGCCAGCCCGTGCAGCCGCTTGCGCTCGACGTCTGAACGCAGACGGATTGCGCCGCTCGCCTCGGCCAGCAGCAACGACAGGTAGGATTTCCCGCTGCCGGAGAAGCCATGCATGACGCCGACGAACGGCGCTGGCACATCGGTACAGCGCGCGGCGAGCGCCAGGTAATCGGCCGCTTCCCGCCAGGCCGCGTCGGTCGTCGCTGCGTCTTCATGCTGCCGCACGCGCAGCGAGGCGACCTTGCAGCGCACCAGCGCACGCTGAGTCAGGTAGTAGCGCAGCAGAGCCAGGCCGGCGTAGTCGCCGCTCTCCTCCAGCCAGGCATTGAGCAGGCGCGTCGAGTAATCGCTCCTGCCGCGCGCGCTCAGGTCCATGCAGGCAAACGCGATGTCGTTGATGACGTCGATCCAGCGCATGCGCTCGTTGAATTCGATGCAGTCGAACACCTGGACCTTGCCGGACGTCGTGACGATGTTTCCCGCATGGAGGTCGCCATGGCACTCGCGCACGAATCCGGCTGCCTTGCGCGCGTCGATCAGCGAGGCCATGCGCGGCGTTTCGGCGGCGTCCCATTCCTTCAGCCGGGCGAGCACGTGCGTGTGCGCGTCACCGCGCAACAATCGGGCAATGGTCGCAATGTTCTCATCGGCGATTGCGCGCTGCACCCGCGCGCTGCCCCAGCCGGTTTCCGGCGGCGCGGCCGGTGCGTGCGCATGAAAATCCGCGACCAGCACGGCTAGCTGATCGATTTCCTCACGGCCGAGGCGGCCCGTATGCAGCCGCGTACTCCACAACGCGTCCTGTTCGAACGCGCGCATCTTGACCGCGTATTCGATCGCCTCGTCCGCCTCCGGTCGCTCGGATGGGAGATTGCCCTCGCTCTGCCAATCCCGTGCAGGCAGATGGCCGCCCCGCTGGAACCCGGCTCCGGGGCCGGCAGCCGCGTTCCCGTCGAAACCGGGCTCATGCCCGCCATGGCTTGATGTATCGGTAAGAGATGAATCGCTTGAACTGTCCGGTCCGCCCTCGTCCTGCAATTCAGGCGCATCGACGCTGCCGGTAACCGGGACGACCGCGAGATACAGCTCCGGCGCAAGCCGGCGGTTCAGCCGCAACTCCTCCTCGCAGTAAAAACGGCGCGCGGCCAGCGTGGAGAAATCGACGAAATCGAAATGCACCGCCTTCTTGAACTTGTACGCGCAGCCGCCGGCAACGAGAACCCAGGAGATGTGCGTTTCGTGGCACTGCACCGGCCCGCTGCGGCTAAGGGCTCCGGCGAGGCGCCGCACCAGCCGGTCCTGGGCAGCCAGGCGCTGCGACTGCCCGGCGTCTGCGCGCGCGCCATCCATCGACGGCCTACTTGCGCAGCCGCGATTCCTTCGCGGGTTGATCGGCGATCGCGACGGTCAGCGAGGTCAGTTCCTGGGCCAGCAGCTTGATCAGGTCGTCCGCGCTGACCACGCCGTACAGCGAACCGTCCTCGTGCACGACGCCGATGCGCCGCACCCGGTGACGGCTCATCGTCTGCAAGGTTTCGAACACGCCGGAAGTCGCATTCACGGTGATCAGCGGCGAGGTCATCAAGTCGCCGGCGGTGAACACCTTCACGTCCAGTCCGACCGACACCGCCTCGAGAACGATATCGCGGTCGGTGACGATCCCGGCCGGAAAACGCCTGCCGTCGCGCTCTTCGATCACGATCACGTCGCCGACGTGATGCGCTCGCATCAACCCGGCGACATCCGGCACGGCCGTGTCGGCGTCGCAGATCACCACATCGGTATTGCAAAAATCCTTGATTGCCATGCGCACCTCCACAGAAATGACGGGAGACAAGCTGCCGTCCGGAAGCGGAATCCGGCTCACGCATTGCCGCTTTGTCTGTCGGCCATGCGCGCCGGTTCCTGCAACGCGCGGCTCGCCCACCGTATTCAGCCTCAGCCACGCTGTACGCGCAATCCGGATATGGGGCATCGCCGGCAAGGTCCGTGCGCATGCCGATGCCAGAATCGGCCAGCCCGCGTGCTGCGAACGCGGTCTTCGTCGACGCGGACATGGCGTATCGCTCAGAGCGGCCACGGCAACTTCCCAGCTTCACGCTGCATGAAGTTCACGGCTTTGACTTGCATCAAATCGCGTCCCCGCCGATTTCTCTGCCGATGTTGCAAAGCCTAAGCTAGAGCCTGTTACGAACCGTCCTATCAGGCTTGGTGCCATGTCGATCAAACCCGGCAGCCGCGACGCCCTGCTCGTGGTCGATGTTCAAAATGACTTTCTTGCGGGTGGCAGCCTTCCGGTGCCGGGAGGCGATGCCATCATTCCGATTCTCAACCGCTATATCGCGCTGTTCAAACGCAACCGGCTTCCGGTGTTCGCGACGCGCGCCTGGCATCCGCAGCGGCACGCTTCCTTCGCCGAGCAAGGCGGGCCCTGGCCGCCGCACTGCGTGGCCGGAACACCGGGCGCAGCCTTCCCCGCCTCGCTTGCCCTGCCGGATGATGTGATCGTGGTATCCAAGGTAGCCAACGAGCAGCGCGACGCCTATTCGGGCTTCCAGGAGACCGACCTCGACTGGCGCCTGCGCATCGCCGGCGTGGACCGCCTGTTCGTTGGCGGGATGGCGACCGACTATTGCGTGCTGAACACGGTGCGCGATGCGCTCGCGCATGGCTTCGACGTGATGCTGTTGCTCGACGCGATACGCGCGATCAACACGCGTGCACGTGACGGCGATGCGGCGATCGCGGAAATGCTCGCGCGCGGCGCGCTCGGTGTGCAGCTCGATGACCTCGAAGCGGGATGGGAGCGCCGCCCGCATCCGGGAAACGCCCGGGCGCGCAGCTCGCAGGGCCGGCCGGCGTAGAGACGCGGCTCGTTTGAGCGATTGCCCAAACCTGTCGCCCCGCGCAGGCGGAGGCGACATCGTTTGGGCCATTGCTTGAGTGAACACCATCACCGCCGGCATGGCAGTCCGACGCGTTGCGCCTCGCTCAGGAAGGGAGGAATGGCATGCGGCTTTTCCCGCTACTTCTCGCTCTCTCGTTTCTGTTGCTTCCCTCCGTTGCGGCCGCCCAGCCCGAGCGCCCTCGGCAGACCAGCGCACTGGGCAATGCCTATTTCGCCGGCGGCGACCTGCGTATCACCAGCCCGGTGGCCGGCGACCTGATCGCCGCCGGCGGCCGCCTGAGCATCGAAGCGCCGGTCGGCGCGGACGCCGCGCTTGCCGGCGGCACGGTGGACGTGCGCGCGCCGATCCGGGAAGACCTGCGCGCGGCCGGCGGCTCGGTCACGATCAGCCAGAGCATAGGCGCGGACCTGGTGGCGGCCGGCGGCAGCGTGCAGGTCGACCGGACCGCGCGCATAGGCGGCAGCGCCTGGCTGGCCGGCAGCGACGTGCGGCTGGCCGGAGCGGTGGGCGAAAACGTACAGATCTACGCCAACCGAATCGTGGTCGATGCCGAGATTGCCGGGGACGTACGGCTGGCCGGCCAGGAAATCGAACTGACGCCGGCCGCCCGCATCGGCGGCAATCTGAACTATGCGAGCCCGCAGCCGCCGGCCGGACTGCGCCCCGAGCAGGTCGGTGGCGCGGTCACCCGCCAGCAGACGCCCGAACAGTGGCGCGAAGGCCGGCGCACGCCCGGCACCGGCTGGCTGCATCCGGTGTTCTGGGCAGCGATGCTGGCTTTCGGCGCCGTCCTCACCCTGCTGTTCCCGGCTGCGGCGAACGGCGTCGCGCGCACGCTGGAAGCGCACCCCTGGCGCAGCCTGCTGCTCGGCCTTGCACTGGTGTTCACGGTGCCGCCCGTGGCCGTGATGACAATGGTCACCATCATCGGTCTGCCAGTCGGCCTGTCGCTGCTCCTGCTCTACCCGATCGCCCTGCTGCTCGGCTATCTCGCAACCGCGTTCTTCCTGAGCAGGCGGGCGGCGATCGCGCTGCGCCAGGGCGAGGCGCCCGGGCGCGGCAGGCGGATTCTGTTTCTCGCGCTGGCGCTGCTGGTGCTGAGCCTGCTTCTGGCGATCCCCTTCCTCGGGCCGCTGGTGGCCATCGTGGCCACGGTTGCCGGCGCCGGCGCGCTGCTGGGCTGGGCCTACCTGCGCATACGCTGGGGGCCCGACGCGACCGCGCGCCCACTCTGATGTGATAAAGTCCCACGGCATTCCCTCCTGGAACAGGCCGCACCGCAGACTGACCCGCGCCCATGACTTCGCGCCCCGCCCTTCCCGTCCCCCGCGCTTGCCGATGATGCACCCCGACTGGCTGCCGATCC
>DATLGF010000142.1:0-19809 GCA_035540575.1 Noviherbaspirillum sp. | reverse complement strand
GTCAGCGTGTTTCGCCTCGCGCGACAGGAACACGGCAGTCTTGCCTGACCAGGCAGGCGCGTGCCAACCGCGACCTGCTGTTTTCCAGCGCTTCCGCGTATCGGTCGCGCCACGACATCCGGCTCCGGAAGGGGCCGATCGCCAGAGGCGGACCGGCCTGTGTGGACCAGGCGGCGCAAATGGGCCTTCCACCCCGGCGATGCTGTTCAGGCCGCATCCCCATACCCTGCACCACCCGCCAGTACTCGCTCGGCGTAACGCCCAGGGTGCCCGCGGATGAAACGGGTGAAATGCGCCTGATCCGAGAAACCGAGGTCCTCGGAGAGCCGGCCCATGTCGCCAGGTGACAAAAAATACTCGCTAAGCCGCCCGGAATCGGGGTTGCAAAGACGCGAGAAACTCGCATCCTTCTCCCCCCGATCGAGTCCCGAAATCGTCCACTCGAAGTTGCGCCATCGCGTCGAGCACCAGTGGCGCCATTACGCGGAATAGTGACTCCGCAGCGAAGACCGGCATCGGGGATGTCAAGACGCTGGTTGCACTCCGAATCACTCGGTGCTCAATTCCGCTGCTGGAGGGGCAACACTGCGTACGACCTTGGGCCTGCGCGGCATAACGAGAGCCACTAGTGACCAAAGGAGCAATACTCCAGTGAGGCAGATCAGCGTCGCGCTGATCGGACTCTCCAGGAAGGTGGAGAAATTGCCGCGCGACAGCAACAGCGCACGACGCAGATACTCCTCCATCATGGGGCCAAGCACCAGACCAAGCAGTAATGGCGCCGGAGGAAATTCCAGTACCCGCATCAGGTAGCCGATTACGCCGAAGGCCAGTACCAGGTAGACGTCGAAGTTGCTGTTGTTGACGCTGTACGCTCCCATGCAGATGAACATCAGGATGATGGGATACAGCACGTGATGCGGCACGGACAGTACGCGAACCCAGACACCAATGAGGGGAATGTTAATCACAAGGAGCATGATGTTCCCGATCCAGAAGCTCATGATCAGGCCCCAGAACAGATCCGGGTTCTCGACCATCAAGGACGGCCCGGGAGCAATACCGTGGATCATCAGGGCGCCGATGATCAGGGCCATCACCACGCTGCCCGGGATGCCGAGCGTGAGTGTCGGAATGAAGGCCGTCTGGTCGCAGGCATTGTTTGCAGTTTCCGGGCCCATGATGCCTTCGATCGCCCCCTTGCCGAAGCGCTCGGGGTCCTTCGACACCTTCTTTTCCACCGCATAGGACATGAACGAGGCGATGGTGCCGCCCGTGCCGGGCAGTGCGCCGAAGAACGATCCTATGGCCGTGCCTCGCGCCATCGGGCCCCATGAGCGGCGCCAATCGTCTCGCGTCGGCACCATGGACCTGAACGTGATGCTCTTGTTGTCCACCTTGCGGTGTCTGACGTTGCGGATGCTGGCAATGACTTCCGCTACACCAAAGATGCCCATCGCGATGGCAACGAGGTGGATCCCGTCGGCCAGTTCCGGCGTATCGAAGGTCAAGCGTTGTGTGCCGCTGTTGACGTCGGTGCCGATGATCCCGATCAGGACGCCGAGTACCACCATCGCGATTCCCTTGATCGGAGAGCCTGCCGATATGGTCGAGGCGGCGACCAGACCCAGCAGCATCATGGCGAAGTACTCGGCTGGCCCGAACTGCAACGCAAATTCGCCAATCGCCGGTGCGAACAGCATCAGGATAATGATGCCGAGACTGCCGCCGACGAATGATGCGATGGTCGTCATGAAGAGCGCGACCCCGGCCCGGCCTTGCTGGGCCATTGGATAGCCGTCGAGGCACACCACGGCAGAGGATGGCGTGCCGGGCAGGTTGAGCAGGATGGACGCCGTCGATCCGCCGTACGTAGAGCCGTAGTAGACACCGGCCAGCATCACGACGGCCGAGGTTGGATCCAGATGGAAGGTGATTGGCAAGAGCAGCGCGATCGCCGCCAGCGAACCGATACCCGGCAAAACGCCGACGAAAGTGCCGAGCAGGACACCGATGAAGCAGTAGAGCAGAGTGGTGTACGAGAATGCAACCGAGAGCCCGAGGGCCATGTTGCCAGCAAGGTTTGCGAGATCCATTTCTTCACCCGCCCCACTTCACAAGCGGAATCGACATTTCGAAGCCGTAGCTGAATATCACGACGCCGAGTATGGAAGCGGCGATGGCCAATGCAATGATTCCTTTCGGGCTCAGCTTGTCATCCGCAAGAGCGGCCGTGACGACGAGCAGCACGATGGCGGGGATCATGCCGACATACTTCACCGTGATGGCGAAGACCAGAATGCTGGTGGCGCATGCAAGGAAGGGGCGCCAGTCAAAAATCATGCGGGTGCCGCTGCGGAAGAATGCGGGTACCAGTATCAGGACACCGAGTCCCGCGAGCAGATAGCCCAGTGCACGCGGAAACGCTCCGGGACCCATTCGGGTCAGGGTTCCCATCTGATAATGCTGCGTCGAGTAGTACGCGACGAACAATCCGAGGACGACCAGGATCAGGCCTCCCAGAATGTCCTTGTAGTTGCGATGTGTCATGGATTTCATGCTCCGATGCTGGGATGTCCAGGTTCCCTCTGGCCGGTATGGGCCATGTCGTCGGTGGAAGGCGAATGCGGCGCGGTGCTATATGAAAAAACGGAAGCTGCTGCCCTGTCGGGCTTCAGCTTCCGTGCGGAGGAGACGCAATGTGTCAGTCGATCGTGGCGCCGGATTCCTTGACGACCACTGCCCACCTCGGGATTTCTTCCTTGATCAGGGCAGCGAACGCTTCCGGTGTGCTGCCCTGGACGTTGCCGCCTTCGGCGCTGATTCGTTCCTGCACATCCTTGCGTGCAAGAACCTTGTTGACCTCGGTATTCAGGCGCGAGATGACGGGCGCCGGCGTACCTGCCGGCACCAGCAGACCGAACCAGGTGAACGCATCGAAGTCCTTGTATCCGGATTCATGCATGGTCGGAACGTTGGGCAGATCGCTCGAACGCTTGGCCGACGTGACCACGATCGGGCGGATCTTGCCGCTCTTGATCTGCGACATCGCCGAGGGGACCGACGACATGTACAACTCGACCTTCCCGCCAAGTACATCGGTCATCGCCTGTGCCGTTCCCTTGTAGGGAATGTGCTCGAGCTTCACGTTTGCCGCTTTCTGGAAGAGTTCGCCGGTCAGATGCGCGACGGTGCCGTTTCCGGGCGAGGCAAAGTTGATTTCACCCGGTTTTGCCTTCGCTGCGCTGATGACGTCGGCTACGGTCTTGAACGGAGAGTCTGTCCGCGTCACCAGGACGAGCGGTGCCGTCGCAACGGTCGTCACCGGGGCAAAATCCCTGACCGGGTTATACGTCAGCCGCGGATACAGGGCCGGGCTCACCGTCAGGTTGCTGGTCTGTCCCATGACGATGGTATATCCGTCCGCAGGGGCCTTCGCTGCCACGTCCAGGCCGATCGTTCCGCCCGCACCCGGGCGGTTTTCCACGACGATCGTCCACTTGAGCTCTTCCTGAAGCTTGTTGGCCACCACACGCGCGACGATGTCAGTTCCTCCTCCCGGCGGGAACGGGACGATCAGGCGAATGGGTTTGTTCGGATACTCAGCCTGTGCAAACGCGGCGCTCGTCATCGTGGCAGACAGGGCGGCGGCGAGAAAAACGCGACCGATGGTGTTCATTAACGTCTCCGTTGTTATCAAAGGGTGTGCGCCGTTCCAGGCGCCTTCATCCGATCCCTTGTTGCATCGCGTACCGAAGTGCGCTGCTCCTGCAAAAAGGGACGAGGGGCAGTTGATTATGTGTGCCGGAATCCTGCGAATCCATTTCATTATTTTTTCGGAACCATAAATTTCGCTTTTGGTATTGGGGCATTCCCGGATTCAGCCTCCTTCCAATCCGATGGCCCCCCTCTTCAAGTGCGCGAGGGAGGCGCAAGAAGTGCTGGTGAAGAAGCGACGGACGGGTTATTGGCCCCAGCAGCGGGTTCCCACTCTGGGCCGCGATCATTAGACGGGGACGCAAAGGCGCCACTTGGCGCCCCGGGGGGCGGGCGTTCACCGAACCCTGTCAGGGCGAGTATCCGCAAGCCTCAATCGGTTTCGGACGCCGGGTGAAAACCGGCTCGACTATCGGTCCGGGCTCAGATTCTGCTTCGCCGTTGCGGCGAGGATGGCGATCATGCGCGAGGCGGCCGGCGATAGATAGCCGTCCTTGCGGTAGGTGACGACCAGGCGACGGCGCATGGTCGTGGCCGGCAGGCGTATCTCTCTGAGGGTCGTGCCCTTGGTTTGCCCCAGGTGGTGGCGCGAGACAAAGCTCAGCAAGCCTGTTTCCGCAATCAGTGCAGGCAGAATGAACAGCATGCTTGCTTCCACCTGCACCTGAGGCCGGGGAAATCCTTTGCGCTCGAAGGTGTGGTCCAGCCAGTCGCGGGTGGGCGCTCCCGGGGGCTGGAGTACCCAGCGGTAGCGCGTCAGATCTTCCAGTTTGACCGCTCGGGAGAACAGTTCGTGCTTCTTGTAGGCCGCGACGACGATCTGGTCCTCAGCAAGCAGTTCCGATGCAAACTGCGCATCCTTGGCGCTTTCCGTTCCCACCATCAGGTCCAGTTCGCCTGATTGCAGCAGCGGCTTCATCGTGTCGACAAGTCCGACCACGGTCTTGAGCTTGACGTTGGGGGCTTCATGCAGAAGCTCTCTAGCGGCCGCGGGGAGGATGAATTGCGCAGCGGTCGGCACGATGCCAATGCGTACCTGCCCCGAAAGACCCTGCCCGAACTCTGCGATTTCCCGGCGCGCATCCTCCATGTCGTAGCGCATGCGCTGCGCCCACTTGAGCAACACATGGCCGGCTTCCGAGAGGCGGATGCCGCGGCCGGCTTTCTCGAAGAGCGGCGCGCCGCAGGCCGCTTCCAGCCGGCGGATGGCGCTGGTCAGCGCCGGTTGCGTTCGGTGCAGTTTCTCGGCCGCCCGCCCGACGTGTTGCAGCTCCGCAATCGCTTCGAAGTAGCGCAGATCCCGCAGATCAATATCAAAAGCCATATTTATGGATCGTGAAGAAACATGAAATAGACGCGGTTGATTATGTCACACATACTCGGCCCACTGCCTCCTCCCCTGGTACCGGCCCACGCCGATTTCACCCTGCGGGCGGCGACAGCAGCATCTCAGTTGGCGGGCGTCTTTCTGACGCGCCGATGCCAGTTGATCACTCCTTTTTCCGCAGAAGCCCCATGACAGAGCAGACAAAAGCATTCCCCGAAATCCGCCGCGACTTCGCGCGTGTTTCGTCAGAACTGGTGGCCCAGGCCGCCGGGTTCCAGGCCGCCATCCTTGCCGACGTCAATGAGCGCCGGGGTGCCCTGCACGGTCGGATTGCCGCCGTGTCTCCTTCGATGAAGCTGGCCGGCTCGGCCGTCACGGTCGAGGTACGCCCCGGTGACAACCTGATGATTCATGCGGCGATGGCAATCGCACATCCCGGCGACGTGCTGGTCATCGACGGCAAGGGCGATCTGAGTTCGGCACTGATGGGCGCGATCATGATGAACCAGGCCAAGGCGATGGGCCTTGCGGGCGTTGTCGTCGATGGAGCGGTTCGCGACATCCTTGAACTGCAGGAGCTGGGCTTTCCGGTCTTTGCAGCGGGCACCAACCCGAACGGCCCGACCAAGTACATTCCCGGCCGCGTGAACTGGGACATCTCGATAGGCGGAGTGGCGATCCACCCCGGTGACCTGGTGGTCGGCGATGCCGACGGCGTGGTCGTCATCGAGCGCGAGAAAGTCGCTTCGCTGATGGCGCCGGCTGCCAGGAAAGTTGCGGATGAGAACAAGCGGATCCAGGGCATTCTGCGCGGCGAACAGCTGCGACCGGGCTGGCTGGACGGTGCGCTTGCCGCTGCGGGCCTGCTCAAGCAAGGAGAAACCCTATGAGCGCGTCCGCACCCTCGCGTCCGGTAATTCTCGTCACCGGCGCTGATCTGGCCCCGCAAGCGGTGGAGATCCTGGAAAAATTCGAGCTGGTCTACGCAGGGAAGACTCCCGACGAAGACGGCCTGGTCGAACTGTGCGCGCGGCATCAGCCCGTTGCCATCCTCGTGCGCTACGGGAAGATTTCTGCGCGCGTGATGGACGCCAGCAAGAAGCTGCGTGTGATCTCGAAGCACGGATCCGGCATCGACACCATCGACTCCGCAGCTGCCGCCGAGCGCGGCATTGCGGTGAAGGCGGCGGCGGGCGCCAACGCAGTAGCAGTGGCCGAGCATGCCTGGGCGTTGATCTTTGCCTGTGCCAAGGACGTGGTGAAACTCAATACGCGCATGCACGGCGGTCATTGGGACAAAGCCACGCACAAAAGCCTGGAGCTTTGCGGCAAGACCCTGGGCCTGATTGGCATGGGCGCCATCGGCCGGAAGACTGCGGAAGTCGGCGTTGCGCTCGGGATGAAGGTGCTGGCCTTTGATCCGTATGCGAGCGCCGTGCCGGAGGGCGTGATCATGGAGGAACTCGACACAGTCATGAGGGAAGCGCACGTGTTGTCGCTGCACTGCCCGTTGACCGAGTCGAACAGGAACATGATCAGCCGTGACGCAATCGGCAAGATGCGCGACGGTGCGATCCTGGTCAATACCGCGCGCGGCGGCCTGGTCGATGAAGAGGCTGTGCTGGAAGCGCTTCAATCGGGCAAACTGCGCGCCGCCGGCCTCGACAGCTTCCAGAGGGAGCCGCTCGTCGGTGGGCACCTTTTCACCAATGTGGACAACGCCATCCTCAGTCCGCATATCGGTGGCGTCACTGCCGACGCCTATATCGGAATGGGCTGTGGTGCGGCCCGCAATATCCTGGCCGTGCTCAACGGCGAGATTTAGCGTCGTGTGCGGACTGTATAACATACCGTCCGCGGCCACATCCCTGCATTGCCGTGCCGCTGAAAGCGGCTCTTACCAGAAGGAGACAAAGATGAAATTCACTCGCCTGCTCGTAGCGTTGTTCGGAGCCGTCACGCTTTCGCAAGCCGCGCATGCTGCCTATCCCGAGAAGCCGGTTCGTATCGTGGTCCCGTACGCACCCGGCGGCGCCGTCGACGTGGTCGCCCGCAAGATTGCCCAGAAACTGACCGAGCAGACCAAGCAATCCTTCTTCGTCGAGAACAGGGCTGGCGCAACCGGTACGATCGGCACCAATTTTGTGGCCCGTGCCCCCGCCGATGGCTACACCCTGCTGGCCATCGATAATACGTATTCGGTGCTCCCGTATGTCTTCAAGAACCTGCCATGGAATCACGCGACGGGCTTGGTTCCGATCACGGTCAGCATGTTCGCCCCGGTGGTCGCGGTGGTGCCCGGCGATTCCCAGTTCAAGGACCTGCCTAGCCTGGTTGCGCATGCCCGCGCCAATCCCAAGAAGCTGACCTATGGATCGGGCGGCAACGGCAGTGCACCGCATTTCACCGGAGAAGCGTTCCAGCTGGTGACCGGAACGGATCTCATGCACGTACCGTATAAGGGCGCGGGCGAGGCAATGACCGGCCTCATCTCCGGCCAGATCGATATGATTTTCGTGTCGACGCCTTCGGCCGGTTCCCATGTCAAGGGCGGCAAGGCGCGTGCGCTGGCCATCAGCGGTACTGCGCGCTCGACCTCGTTGCCTGCGGTACCGACGTTTGCGGAGGCAGGGCTGCAGAACTTCAATATCATGAACTGGTCTGGCCTTGCAGCGCCCGCCGGCACACCCGACGCAGTGGTGAACTTCCTGCACAGCGAAGTCAAGAAAGCCCTTGCTTCTCCGGACGTCAAGGAGTTCCTGGAAAACATGGGCGGGCAGGCAGGCGGCATGGCCCCGGCCGATTTCGCGCGCCTGATCAAGGACGAAACGAGCCGTTGGGAAGAAGTCGCCAGGAAGGCAAACATCGAGCGTCAATAATCTGAACGGAGTCGACATGTTCTTTCTGCACCCGCCAAAGCTGCGCGAAGCCGAAGTCTTCACGACCATGCCGGACAGATTCCGGAAGAAGGGCGTGAGCACGATATGGGCGGACGCAAATCGCGGTGGGGCGCAGATCGACTCATTTCTCGAAGGCCCGGTATTCGACCGGGCCGGCAACCTGTACGTGACCGATATCCCGTTCGGGCGGATCTTCCGGATCAGCCCGGCCGGCGAATGGGAACTGGTTGCCGAGTATGACGGCGAGCCGAACGGCATGAAATTCCTCAATGATGAGGAACTCGTGATCGCGGATTACAAGAACGGCCTGGTGCGCCTGGACATCAAGACCGGTCAGGTCCGGCCCTTCCTCGATCGCCGCAATACTGAACGCTTCAAGGGCGTCAACGACCTGGTCTTTGATTCGCGCGGAAATCTCTACTTTACCGATCAAGGGCAAACCGGCATGCACGACCCCTCGGGGCGCGTGTACCGGCTCACGCCGGACGGCAAGCTGGACCTCTTGATATCCAATGCACCGAGTCCGAATGGGCTCGTCTTCTCGCCCGATGAAAAGGTCTTGTTCGTCGCGATGACCCGCGGGAACTGCATCTGGCGCGCGCCCCTGCTTCCCGACGGGTCAGTGGGCAAGGTCGGTCAGTTCTTTACCTCGTATGGCCCGAGTGGCCCGGACGGGTTGGCGATGGACGAAGCAGGTCAGCTCATTGTTGCCAACCCCGGCTTGGGCTGGGCATGGGTACTGAACGGGCGTGGTGAGCCGGTCGAGATCCTGCGTAGCACCAAAGGCACTTCGTTAACCAATGTGGCTTTTGGAGGGAACGGACGCCGCACGGCCTTTTTCACTGAATCCGTGTCGGGTTCTGTCCTGTACGCGGACATGCCGAACATGGGCCGTGCGATCTTCCAAGGGCGGGCGAGTGTCGTTTAGACGTCTGCGACCTGGATTGTTGAGAAAGTCCCTTGGATACCTCCCAAGATTGCATAGCGCAGGAGATCGATGTGACGGCGGATCTCGAATGGCCAAGCATTAATTGCCGCCGCGGTATCTCAGGTATAGCTCGTCAGACATGCCACTTCTCTTCTCAGCAGGGACTATGTCAGCAGCGGTGAAGATTAGGCGAAGATCCAGGTGGATTTTCTTCTTTTTGCTGCCTCGAGTTGCTCTCTGAACTGCCGTCAGCTTTGTAGATACCAGTGAACCATTCGATATTTGCCGGGCGAGTGGCTGCTTTACTGAGCCGGCCACATCGGGTTGGGTCGAGTGCGGCCCTTCACCCAGCGTTCAAGTGCCGCGCAATCCCTGCCAAGTGCAAGATGACCACGTTCACGTTACCTGATGCCACATCAGGGGGAACAGGAGACAGTGGTATCGATGCCATCGCACACGACGTGGAGGTATTCCCCGTCCCGCACCATTTTTCACGCCGCATCCCCATACACCTGCACCACCCGCCGATACTCACTTGGCGTAACCCCGAGATGCCCGCGGATGAAGCGCGTGAAGTGCGCCTGATCCGAGAAACCGAGATCTTCCGAGAGCCGCCCCATGTTGATGCGCTCGTCCTGGCAGGCCAGGCGCCGGCATGCGGTTTCGGTGCGCAACGTGTTGATGAACACGTTTGGCGTCATCCCGGTCGCGCGACGGAAGCGCACGAAGAACTGGGCGCGTGACAGGTGGGCAGAGGCGGCGAGCGCGTCCGCGTCCAGCGGACGGCCGAGATTGTCCCGGATGTAGGTGATCGCTCTCTGGATGCGGGAGTCAGGCAGCTGCAGCCCTTGCGGCCGCACGACCCCGTCGATCTCGCGCCAGGCTGAATGCTGTTCGCTGATTGCCAGCATCAGGTCGAACAAGGCCGTCTCCAGCTTGTCCTGTGCGATCGGAATCAAGGACAGCATGTCGCCGATCAGATCGTCGGCGAGCTTGCGGATGTGCGGTGTGATGTCGACGCAGGGGCGCGGGAAGAAGCCGGGATGCGCGGACAGGCGCAATGGGTCGTGCAGTGCGGCCAGCCACTTCGGTTCGATGTAGAGCACCAGGTAGACGGTGCGCGGAAAATCCGGCTCGCTGTGGAAGTAATGCGGCTCCCAGGCATTGACGAGGATCGCGGTGCGGTCCGTCACCGGAAGGCGCTCCTCACTGACGTAGAAAGCCGAATCGGCGCCGCTGGCTTTCAGGATCACATGGCACTGGGAATGCGCGTGCGTGACCAGCGGCGCGTCCATGTCGAGCAAGGCGACCCTGCCGAAATTCCCTTGTGCGATTCTGAGCGCTGTTGTCATCGTCTTCTCCGAACATTCCGAAAAGTTCTTCGATCCCCGCCGCCGGTGTCGGGCTCTGTCCTGATTCCCGTCGGATGCGCATCCATGGTCTCGGTCATCCCGGCAAAAGCCGGGACTCAGGGGCGTCAAGACGTGGACGGAAGACGCTGGGCCCCGGCTTTCGCCGGGGCGACGCGGGGAATAACGAGGCCTGGGCTGAACGGCATGGCCGGCAATGCCCCTTTTTTCCGGGTCAGCGTGCGCCGCAGCAAGTTGCTCAGGCGCTGCCTTCCTTGTCCGTCTCTTCCTTGCCCGCCGGCTCATATTCGCCAGCCACCAGCTTGCGCCGCAACACCTTGCCCACCGGCGACTTCGGAATTTCGCGCACGAACACATACTCCCGCGGGCGCTTGAAGTTCAGCAGGTCCGAGTGCTTGCAGTGCGCGTCCAGCGCGGCGGCGTCGATCTCGCCCTTGGGCTTGACGAAAGCCACCACGCGCTGGCCCCAGCGCTCGTCCTTCAGGCCGGCCACCGCCACGTCGTCCACCGCCGGATGCAGCGACAGCACCGATTCGATGTCCACCGGCGAGATGTTCTCGCCGCCGCTGATGATCATGTCATCGACGCGGCCGGACACGAACAGGTCGCCGTCCTCGTCGAAATAGCCGGTGTCGCCGGTGAAGTACCAGCCGTCGCGGATCGATTTGGCGTTCGCATCCGGCCGGTTCCAGTAGGCCTCGAAGGCTTCGTCGCCGCTGAGATCCGCAATGATCTGCCCTTCCTCGCCGACTGCGGCCAGATCATCCGGCGTCTGGGCGTTGAGCTTCACCACGCGGATGCGGGTGTTGATCCCGGCGCGGCCGGCGCTGCCCGGCTTCTTCGTCGCGTCCTGGTCGATGCTGAACGTATAGACCTCGGACGAGCCGTAGTGGTTGACGAACAGTTCGGGCTTGAAGACCTCGTTCAGGCGCTGCAGCAGCGCGTCATGCATCGGCGCGCCGGCGAAGCCGAGCTTGGTGACCGAGGAGATGTCGGCGCCATGCTGCTCGCGCCACGCCAGCATGTCGTGGTACAGCGTCGGCACCAGGTACAGGCAGGTAATCTTTTCTTCGGCAATGCAGCGCAGTGCGAGGCCGGAATCGAACTTCGGCACGCAGACGAACAGGCCGTCAACCAGCGCCATCGCCAGCAGCGAGCGCACGCCCATCGTGTGGTACAGCGGCATCACGCCGAGCGTGCGCTCGCCGCGGCGGTACAGGTTCTGTGCGACATGCGCGAGCGCGGCCGCGCGTTCGTGGCGGTGGCGGCGGGGAACGCCCTTGGGCTTGCCGGTGGTGCCGGAGGTGTACAGCATCAGCGAGTAGTCGTCGCTGCCGGCTTCGAGGATAGGCGCGGCGGGCGCCTGCTGCTGCAGCTGCTCGAAGGCCAGCGTGCCGCCCGGTGCATCTCCCACCGCAATGCGCGGCAGGCCCTGCGCGACCGGGCTGGCTGCGACCGACTCGGCGCTGATCGCCTCGAACACGATCGCGCGCGCCTGCGCATCGGTTGCGCAGTAGTCGACTTCCTCCGGCTTGGCGCGCCAGTTCAGCGGCGTGACGATCACGCCAAGGAACTGGCAGGCCCAGTGCAGGGTCGCCATTTCGTAGCGGTTCTGCAGGATCACGACGATATGGTCGCCCTTGCCAATGCCGTTGCTGCGCAGCCCCTGCGCGGTGCGCTGGATCTGCTCATACCACTGCGCATAGCTGAAACGGCGCTCGCCGTCGATGATGGCGAGCGCATTCGGGCTGCGCTCCACGCTCTGCAGGAAAGTCCGTCCCAGGTCCAGCATGGCTTGCTCCTTCTAGTCGTTCGTGAGTACCGCGGCGGCACGCTCGCGCCGCGAAGCGGCGGTTTCGAGCACGGCCTTGACGATGTTGGTGTAACCGGTGCAGCGGCACAGGTGGCCGGACAGCATGTCGCGCACCTCCGCCTCGGTGGGGTCGGGCTTGCGCTTCAGGTAGTCGTCGCAGGACATCAGGATGCCGGCGGTGCAGAAGCCGCACTGCAGCGCATGGTTCCTGCGAAACGCCTCCTGCAAGTCGGACAGGCCTTCCTTGTCGCCCGCCAGCCCTTCGACCGTATCGATGCGCCGCCCGTCGGCCTGCACGGCCAGCGTCAGGCACGAGCGACCGGCCACGCCGTCGATCTGCACGGTGCAGGCGCCGCAGACGCCGTGCTCGCAGCCGACGTGGGTGCCGGTTGCGCCGAGCGTGTCACGCAGGAAGTCCGACAACAAGGTGCGCGGCTCGCAGGCGCCGCTGCGCTCCTGGCCGTTGAGCACCAAGCGCACCTGCATCAGTTCGCCCTTCACATGCTTTTTCATGCCATTGCCTTTTCGATGACTTCGCGCCCGAGGCGGCGCACCAGGTGGCGCCGGAACACGGCGGACGCGTGATGGTCGTCGCGCGCCTCCAGCTCCCAGGCGAAATCGTTGATTGCGGTATCGAGGTCCGCGCCCGTGAGCAGCGGCAGCGAGGTCACGCGCGGACGGTCGGCCACGCCGCCGACGGCGAAGCGGATGTCCTGCGGACCGACCGCCGCGGCCACCGAAACGATCGCGAAGTCGCCGTGGCGGATCGAGAACTCGTTGAACGCGTAGCGGTGGCCGGCCGCGGCCAGCGGATAGCGGACTTCCTCGACCAGTTCGTCGGCTTCGCGCGCGGTCATCAGCATGCCCTGGAAGAAATCGTCGGCGGCCAGAACGCGGCGGCCCTTGCGACGGCGCAGCACCACCTGTCCGCCGAGCACGAGCAGGCACAGCGGCAGTTCGGCGCTCGGATCGGCATGGGCGACCGAGCCGCAGACAGTCCCACGGTTGCGTACCTGGAAATGCGAGATATGCGGGAAGGCCTGCGCAAGCAGCGGTACCTCCTGCGCGAGCGTCTTCCGCCATTCCACGCTGGCCTGCGTGGCGGCCGCGCCGATGGCGAGCACGCCGTCCCGCGCGCGCACGTAGTTCAGGTCCGGTGTGCGCGAGATATCGATCAACAGGCTGGGCTGCGCCAGGCGCATGTTGAGCACCGCCATCAGCGACTGGCCGCCGGCCAGGATGCGCGCCTCGGAGCCGGAATCGGCCAGCAGCGCCACCGCCTCATCGGCGCTGTCGGCCCGGACGTAATCGAAAGCCTGCGGCTTCATCGCTGCACTCCCAATAGCGCTAGCAGGCGCTGCCACCAGCTCAGGCGCACCGGTGCGGCCCCGCCGCCGCCCGCCTCGCGCCCAAGCTGTTCGAACAACTGGTTCAGGACGATCTTCGCCGCGCCTTCGAGCATGCGGCTGCCGACCGCGGCCACCTTGCCGGAGACGTCGGCTGCATAGTCGTAGCGCAGCAGCGTGCCGCCCTCGGCCGGCTCCAGCGTCACCAGTCCGCTTCCGGCGGCACTGCCCACGGCGGACAGGCCCGAGCCGGCCAGGCGCAGGCTGCGCGGCGGATCGAGTTCGGACAAGGCCACCTCGGCCGCATAGCGCGCCTTGATCATGCCCACGCCGACGGTCACGTCGGCGCGGTAACGGTTCTCGCCGACCTGCTCGAGCGCATTGCAGCCGGGGATCACCTTGGCCAGTGCGACCGGATCGAGCAGCACGCCAAACACCGCTTCCGGCGATGCGGCCAGCCGCACCTCGCCGCGGGCCGCGAGCGATTTGCCGCCCTTCTTGTCGCCCCTCGGCGCGGCCGGCGCCTCTACCGCGCGCGGCTTCGACGGCGGCCGGTCGTCCATGCCGATCAGCGCCATCACCTTCGACGGCGTCAGCGGCAGCTGCACGTCGGCCACGCCGAGCGCGTCGGCCACCGCATTGGCGATGCAGGGCGGCGTGCTCATGCTGTTGCCCTCCCCCAGGCCCTTCGCGCCCAGCGGCGTGAACGGCGACGGCGTCTCCATGTGGATGATGGTCGGCTCCGGCACTTCGCAGGTGGTCGGCACCAGATAGTCGGCAAAGGTGCCGGACTGGAAACTGCCATCCTCGCCGTAGCGGAATTCCTCCATCAGCGCGGCACCGAGGGCCTGCGCGAACGCGCCGCGGATCTGGCCGTCGGCGAGCGCGGGGTTGAGGATCTTGCCGGCGTCATGCGTCGTCACGTATTTGTCGATGCGCACGCGCCCGGTATTGCGGTCGATCTCGACCGCGCAGACGTCGAATGCGAAACCATAGGCGGCCGAGGTATTGACGCGGTCGTCTTCGTCCGGCGCGGTCAGCTGCTCGGCGGTCCAGAACGCGGTCTCGCGCAGGCCGGGCTCCTCGCCCTCGGGCAGCAGGCCGGGCGCCCAGTGCGGGCTTGCCGCCATGCGCGCGAACGGCAATGACGGTTGCGGTTTGTCCTTTGCGTAGATATGGCCGCCTTCGAACACCACATCGCCCGGTTCGCAGCCGAGCTGTGGCGCGGCAATGCGGGCCAGCTTGTCGCGCATCTTGCAGGCGGCCAGGTGCACGGTGCCGGCCACCGCGCCGGCGAAGCGGCTGGAATAGTTGCCGGCCGCGACCGACCACGCATCCTTCTGCGTATCGAGATCCACGTTCACCGCCACCAGCTCGGGCGAAATGCCGAACACATCGGCCACCACCTGCGCGCAGACGGTGCGGTGCCCCTGCCCGGCCGGCGCCGAGGCAATCACCACGCTCACGCTGCCGAGCGGATCGATGGCCAGCGTGGCCGAGGCGATCGCGCCGTTCTTCGGCCCGGCCTTGGAACGGGCTTCCTTGGGCAGCACGGTGGAGATGTAGCCCATGTTGGAGATCGAGGGCTCGACGATCGCGGCAAAGCCGATGCCGAACAGCCGCCCTTCGGCGCGCGCGCGCTCGCGGCGCGCATACAGCTCGGCCAGGCCGCCCTCCCGCTCCACGAGTTCCAGCGCAAGCTGGTAGTTGCCGGAATCGATCAGCGCGCCGGCGGGCGCGCTGTACGGAAACGCGTCGGCCGCAATGAAATTGCGGCGGTACAGCTCGATCGGATCGATGCCCAGCGTTACCGAGATGCGCTGCATCAGGCGCTCGAGCTGGAAATACACCTGCGGGCCGCCGAAGCCGCGCACCAGCCCGGCGGGCGTCTTGTTGGTCAGCACCACGCGGTTATGTACCGCGAGATTGGGAATCGCATAGGCGCCGGTCAGGCAGCCGTGCATGCGGTAGAAGGTCGCCGGCTCCGGCGCGCGCAGATACCCGCCGCAGTCGTCGAACTGGTCGTAGGACAGCGCGGTGATGCGGCCGTCGGCCTGCACCGCCGCGCGGATGGTGGACACGCGCCCGGTGGCAGAGGTGAGCGCGACCAAGTGTTCGAGCCTGTCCTCGACCCACTTCACCGGCGCGCGCGCCTTGCGTGAAGCCAGGCACATCAGCACCACGTACTGGAACACCGCGTGCTTGACGCCGAAGCTGCCGCCGGAATCGCGGAAGGTGCGGTGGCGCAGCTTGCTGCCGGGTACGCGCAGCGCCATCGCCATCACGGTGTGCAGCGAGAACGGCCCCATGAAGTTGGAGGAGGCGTCGTAGCCTTCTTCATCGGACAGGTATTCGGCGACCACGACCGAACCCTCGATCGGGGTGCAGGAATTGCGCGGGTACTCCGCGTGCAGTTCGATCACATGGTCGGCATTGGCGAATGCGGTTTCCGGATCGCCGTAGCGAAAGCTGCGATCGCTGACGATGTTCGAGCCGACGCCTTCGTGCAGCACCGGCGCATCGGCACGGATCGCATCTTCGACGGTCGTCACCGCGGGCAGCGGCGTGTACTCGACCTTCACCAGATCGGCCGCGTCTTCGGCCAGGTAGCGCGATTCGGCCACCACCACGGCGACCGGGTCGCCGACGAAACGCACGCGCTCGCGCGCCAGCGCCCACATCTCCATCGGCGCTTTCACGCCGACCACGAAGGGGCGCGACCACTCGCCGATATCCTTGCCGGTGAGCACGGCGCGCACGCCCGGCGCGCGTTCCGCCGCGCTGGTGTCGACCGCGCCGAGGATTGCGTGGGCATGCGGGGAACGCACGATGGCTGCGTACAGCGTGCCGGGCTTGACTCCGACATCGTCGCCATACTGGCCGCGGCCGGTCAGCAGCGACACGTCTTCGATGCGCTGCATCGGACGGCCGACAAACGGCTCCGCGACCTTGCTCTGTGCCGCCCCGGCGGCTCTCATATCCATCTGCGTTCCTTTGCGGTGAGACTCAGTCCGCTGTGACGTTGGCTTCCTTGATCACCTTGCCCCAGCGTTCGGTCTGCGCCTTGAAGAAGGCGTCGAACTGCTGCACGCTGCCGCCCAGCGGCTCCACGCCGGAGTCGGCGAAGATCTTCTTCACGTCGTCGGCCTGCAGCGCCTTGTTCATTTCCTGATTGAGCTTGGCGACGATCGCGGGCGGCGTGCCGGCCGGCGCGGCAAAGCCGTACCACACCGAGACTTCGAAGCCCGGATAGCCGAGTTCGGCGACGGTGGGCACATCCGGCAGCAGCGGCGAGCGCTTCGCGCT
This sequence comes from Noviherbaspirillum sp., assembly GCA_035540575.1. Taxonomy (GTDB): domain Bacteria; phylum Pseudomonadota; class Gammaproteobacteria; order Burkholderiales; family Burkholderiaceae_D; genus Noviherbaspirillum. The sequence goes on along the minus strand of DATLGF010000142.1, from coordinate 3,102 downwards.
GGTAATCGCCAACGCACGCAGCTTGCCGGCCTTGACGTGCGGCATCACGTGCGGCGCGTTGTCGAACATGATGTCGATCTGGCCGCCGAGCATGTCGGTGATCATCGGCGCGCTGCCCTTGTACGGCACCTGCACCAGGTCGATGCCAGCCATGCTCTTGAAGTACTCCATCGTCAGGTGATTGGACGTGCCGTTGCCGGCGGTCGCGTAGTTCAGCCTGCCCGGCTTGGCCTTGGCCATCTCGACAAAGTCCTTCACCGACTTGATCGGCGAGTCTTCCCTCACCACTAGCAGGTTCGGCGAGTACGCGCCCAGCATCACCGGCGTGAAATCCTTGTTCGTGTCGTAGGGCAGGCGCTTGTAAAGAAACTGGTTGGCAACCGTCGGAAAGCCCACGACCACGAGCGTATAGCCGTCGGCCGGCGCCTTGGCCGCATGGGTGAGGCCAAGAATCGTTCCTCCGCCCGGCCGGTTGTCCGCGATCACCGGCTGCCCCCATGCATCCTGCAGCTTCTTGCCCATCACGCGGGCAATCGTGTCGTTGAAACCGCCCGGCGCATACGGCACGACGATGCGCACCGTCTGGTTCGGGTAGTTCTGCGCAGGCGACTGCGCCAGGGCCGGTGCAACCAGAAGGGCGCTGGCGCAAAGGGAGAAGGCGGTGCGGCGAAACTGCTTGATCATGTGGTCTCCAATCCTTGGTTCGAATTTCCGGGGCGGGTGGAGAAGGAGACACAGGGACAAGCATGTCCGACAGGCCGTCTCCCCCTCTTCGTTCCCGTCGCGCGGGTGGGTCTTCTTCTTGTGTCCGCTGAAGTATAAGGACCGGTCATCCATCAATACAAATAATGTTTTCTGATGGGATGTATAACTGATATTGAAATCCCGCGGCGCGCGGGGCCGGCATTCCGTCTACGTTCCGATCGAGCGCATGAGAGCGGGCGAACATGCAAGTCAGCAACCTCACCTTTATCACCGCCGCTGATGCCTGGCTCGCTCCGAACCAGCCCGAAAACGGGATCGCGCCGGGGAGGCAACCGGGCAGGCATGCCCGCTGCCGGTCGATTATCATTGCGGGTTGCGGCGCAAAGACGGTTCTTGTGCGCAGAAAGAGCGGGCAGACATGAAAAACACCATCACCGTCATCGGCCTGGGAATCTTCGGCTCGACCATCGCGCTCGAACTCACCCGGCTCGGTCATGACGTACTGGGCATCGACATCAATCCCAAGCGGGTGGCCGACATCGCCGACCGCATCACCCAGGCGGTGGTCGCCGACGCGCGCGACGAACGGGTCCTCAATGAACTCGGTGTGCCTGATTCGGACGTGGTCGTGGTGGCGATCGGCGAGGACATCGAGGCCAACATCCTCGCCTCGCTGCTGGCCGACAGCATGCCCAAGCCCCGGGTCTGGGCGAAGGCGCTCAACCACAACCACCACCAGATCCTGTCGAAGATCGGCACCGACTACATCATCCATCCCGAGCATGAAATGGGCCTGCGCGTGGCGCGCACGCTGATTTATCCGGAGGTGGTCGACTACATCAGCCTCGGCGACGACCTGTTCATTTCCGAAGTGCGCGCCTCGGAGCGCCTGATCGGCAAGAAGCTCGAGCATCTGCACCTGGACGAATACGGCGTGCAATGCCTGATGGTCAAGCACCATGGGCTGGCGATGTCGCCGCCGCAGTCGGAATACCTGCTGGAACTGGGCGACCAGATCGTCCTGTTCGGCACGCTCGGGCAACTGCGCAAGATCGCTAAATACCTGTGAGATCGGCACCCACTGCGCAGATCGTCGACCTGGTCGAGCGCCGGGTCCTGAGCCTGACGCCGCCGCAGGCGCTGTTTTTCTCGTTCTTCGCGCTGTCGCTGGTGGGCACGCTGCTGCTGAAGTTGCCGGCGGCCACCACCTCGCCAATCAGCTGGATGCAGGCGCTGTTTACCGCCACGTCCGCCGCGACCGTCACCGGCCTGGTCGTGGTCGACACCGGCACCCAGTTCACGCTGACCGGCCAGCTGATCCTGCTCGCGCTGCTGCAACTGGGCGGCCTGGGCTTCATGAGCTTCGGCGTATTCATCATTTCACTCGCCCGCAGCCGCCTGAACCTTGGCCAGCGCGCGGTGATGCGCGAGGCGCTGAACCAGAGCGGCAGCGGCGACATGCGGCGGCTCTTGCGCCGCATGTTTGTCTTCACGGTCGTCATCGAACTGGTCGGCACGCTGCTGCTGGCGACGAAATGGGTACCGGAGCTCGGCTGGGGACGCGGCCTGTATCACAGCTTCTTCCACGCAATCTCGGCGTTCAACAATGGCGGCTTCGTGCTCGATTCGGACAGTCTGATGTCCGAGGTTGGCAGCCCGATCGTCAATATCGTGATCACCGGTCTGTTCATCTCAGGCGGCATCGGCTTCGTGGTGGTGGCCGACATGATGGAGAAGCAGCGTTTTTCGGATTACACGCTGCACACCAAGCTGATGCTGTTCGGAACGGCCATTCTCAGCGTGGTCGGCATGCTGGTGCTGTTCATACTGGAATACGGCAACCCCGACACACTGGGCGGACTGGCCAGCCTGTCGGACCAGCTGTGGGCCGCGTGGTTCGCCTCGGTTACACCGCGCTCGGCTGGCTTCAACACGATAGACACCGGTGCGATGACGGAGGCCAGCGCGCTCTTCACGATGGTGCTGATGTTCATTGGCGGCGGCGCGGGCTCGACCGCGGGCGGCATCAAGCTCACTACCTTCATCGTCATCCTCCTGACCGCGCGCGCCTTCCTGCTCGGCCACGACAGGCCCGTCGTGTTCGGCCGCAGCCTGGACTACGGCATCATCATCCGCGCGTTGACGGTTTCGGTGATCTGGGTGATCGCCGTCATTCTCGGCACCTTCATCCTGACGCTGACCGAATCGGCCCGCTTCATCGACATCGCATTCGAAGTGACCTCGGCCGGCTGCACGGTCGGCCTTTCGCGCGGCATCACGCCCGACCTGAGCCCGATCGGCCAGGCCACGGTGATCGGGCTGATGCTGATCGGCCGCGCCGGACCGCTCGCGCTGGCCTTCGTGCTGGTGCACCGCTATCCGTCGCGGATCCAATAC
>DATLGF010000141.1:0-7268 GCA_035540575.1 Noviherbaspirillum sp. | reverse complement strand
GTCGCTGGTGCCGGCGATCGCGGCGCGCTTGTCGTTTACGCGCGAGCCGGGTCGGATACAGACGCGCATGGCGGCGCTAGGCCACAGCCTGGGCGAGCGTTACGAGCGCGTGCTGCGCCGCCTGCTCGGCGTGCCGTGGCTGGTGGTGCTGGCCTGCCTGGTGGTGGTTGGCATCGCGGCGCTCCTGTTTCCGCGCATCGGCGAGGAACTGGTGCCGGAGGAAGACCGCGGCGTGCTGCGCATCGTGATGAACGGTCCGGACGGGGTCGGGCTCTCCTACATGGATCGCCAGGTCGAGCTTGCCGAGCAGGTGGTCGCGCAGGCCGGCGCGGGCGCAGCCATCCGCAACGTGTTTACGATCACCGGCGGCTGGGACCCAAACCGCGGCGTGGTCATCGTGCGCCTGCATCACTGGGACGAGCGCGACCTGGACCAGGGCGAGCTGGCCGCGCGTTTGCGTCGCCCGCTTTCGGAGATTCCCGGCGCTCAGGTGCGCGTGGCCGGGGGCAACAGCCTCGGCATACGCGGCGCGGACGGCAGCCTGCAGTTCTCGCTGACTGGCCCCGATCATGAAAGCATCGCCAAGGCCGCCGATGCATTCGCCCGCGTGCTGGAGGAAAACCTCGCCCCCTTGCAGGACATCCGCGTCGAATACCGGCCGACCCAGCCACAGATCACGCTGGCGCTGGACCGCCGGCGTGCTGCCGACCTCGGCGTGTCGATCGATGCGATCCGCGCCGCGCTGCGCGCGCTGGTCGACGGCGACGAGATCGCCGAGCTGTCGATCGAGGACCGCACGGTGCCGGTGATCGTCGAATCCACTGCCGGCAGCGTGCGCGGCCCGCAGGACCTGATGTCGCTGCAGGTGCGCGCCGCCGGCGAGCGGTTGGTGCCGCTGTCGCAGTTCGTCACGCTGACCGAGCAAGGCGTGCCGGCCGAACTCGAACGCCACGGCCTGCGCCGCGCGGTGTCGATGAGCGCCCAGCCGGCCGACGGCTACACGCTGCGCGCCGCGGTCGACGACGTGCGCGCGCTCGCGTCCGAGCACCTGCCGGACGGCATCAACCTGATCTTTCGCGGCGAGGCCGCCACGCTGGAAGAGACCGCGCGCGGCGTCTGGATCACGTTCGGTATCGCTTTGCTCGTGGTGTTCCTGGTGCTGGTCGCGCAGTTCGAGAGCCTGTCCTCGGCGGCGGTGGTGATGATCACGGTGCCGCTGGCCCTGTGCGCGGCGGTATTTGCGCTGCTGCTGACCGGCACCACGCTCAACATCTACAGCCAGATCGGCCTGCTGCTCCTGGTCGGGGTGACGGCGAAGAACGGCATCCTGATGGTCGAGTTCGCGAACCAGCTGCGCGACCGCGGCCGCAGCGTCGAGCAGGCGACCGCAGAAGCCGCGAGCGTGCGCCTGCGGCCGATCACGATGACGATCGCCTCCACCGTGATGGGCGCCTTGCCCCTGATCATCGGCAGCGGGCCGGGCGCGGAATCGCGCGCGGCGATCGGCTGGGTGATCTTCGGCGGTCTCGGCCTGGCGGTCGTGTTCACACTTTTCCTCACGCCCGTGGTCTACCTGTTGTTATCCAGGCATGCGAAGCCGCGCAGCGCGCAAGGCCGGCGCCTGGACGAGGAAATCCGCGCCCAATCCGTTACCGCAGAGAAGAGCCCATGAAGACCGCTTGCAAGTTCATCGTTCCCGCCCTGCTGCTGGCAGGCTGCGCGGCGGTACAACCGCCCCCGCCCTACCAGCGTCCCGACCTCGGCCTCACCCCGGCCGACACCTTCGCCGCCGCGCCGGGGGAGCCGACGCAGCCGACGTCCGCCGATCTGCTCTGGTGGCGCCGCTTCGACGACCCGGCGATGACGCAATGGGTCGAACAGGCGCTCGCCGGCAACCTGGAAGTGGCGGCCGCGTTCGAGCGGGTCGAGCAGGCGCAGGCGCTGCTGCGCCGCGCCAGCGCCGAACGCGGCCCGGTGCTGGGCGCGCGCGGCCAGATCGGCGTGAACAGGCGCAGCGGCGGCGCCGGGCGCACCAGCGGCACGTCCGGCAGCGCAGGCACGACCACCGGCGGCGTGCAGACCAATGGCGCCACCGCGGGCGCCGGCCTGTCGATCGAATGGAATGCCGATCTATGGGGCGGCCTGCGCCAGGCCGAAGCCTCGGCCGCCGCCTCGCTGCTGCGCAGCGAAGACCTCGCCCAGGCCGCGCGCCTGGCGACCGCCGGCACCGCCGCGCGCGGCTACATCGAATGGCGCGAGGCGCAGAACGAATGGCAGGTGCTGGAGCAGACGCTGCGCTTGCGCGAAGACATGGTGCGCCTGGTGCGGGTACGCGTGGACGTCGGCCTGTCACCGGCGATCGACCTCACGCGCGCGCAGGCCGACCTGGCGGCGGTGCAGGCCGAGCGCGATGCGGCTGCGGGTCGGGCGCGCCAGGCGGAAGTGGCGCTGCACGTGCTGGCCGGCCGGCGCCCCTCGGCCACGACGCCGCTGCCGCAGGCCGACGCGCGCATCCCCGACCTTGCCGGCGTGGTGCCGGTGCCGCGCCCGGTCGACCTGCTACGCCTGCGGCCGGACGTGCGCGCCGCCGAGCGTGCCCTGATCGCCGCCTATGCGGATGTCGGCGTTGCGCGCGCCGCGCTGTATCCGACCCTGCGCCTGCCCGGCGACCTGCTGGTGACCGCCGCCGGTCTCGGCACCGGCAGCATCGTGCAAAGCGTGACGGCTTCGTTGGGCGCGATCCTCGATGCGACGCTGATCGATGGCGGAAGGCGCGCCGCCGATGTCGACGCGGCTCGCTCGCGCGCGCGCGAAGCCGCGCTGGTCTATGAACGCACGGTGCTGGAAGCGCTGGAACAGGTGGAAAGCGCGCTGATCGCCAGGGAGACGATCACATCGGAACTGCAGGCCCGCCGCGCCGCTGCCGAAACGGCGACCCAGGCGCTCGAGCAGGCGCGCGCGATGTACACGGAAGGACTGGCGGGCTTTGCGGACGTACTCGAGGCCCAGCGCACCTGGCTGGCCAACCGGCTCGAGTTCACCCGCGGCGAAGCCGCAGCCGCGCGCGCCGCAATCGCGAGCTTCGAGGCGATCGGGGTCGTCGATCCGGGTCAGATGCGAGCACCGGCGTGAGGGGGGAGGCGAACATGGAATCGCCGAAACTCTTGCGCGCTCTGCGTCGAGGCACATCCTGCATCGGGTGATTACCCCGCCATGTCGTCCCTGTACAGGCGGGGACCCAGCTCGGCCGCATAAAACCGCGTCAGCGCTTCACAACGCCAGCCTGCGCCGCGCCGCCATGTACTCGGCCTTGAGCTTCTCCATCACTTCCGGCACCGTCAGCACCGCATCCATCAGGCCCACGCCCTGGCCCGCACCCCAGATGTCGCGCCAGGCCTTGGCCTTGGTGTTGCCACCCGAGCCGAAGTTCATCTTGGTCTTGTCGGCCACCGGCAGATTCTCCGGATCGAGACCGGCCGCCTCGATCGACTTGCGCAGGTAATTGCCGTGCACGCCGGTAAACAGGTTCGTGTAGATCACGTCCGCGGCGGTCGATTCGATGATCGCCTCGCGGTACGCATCGTCGACGTTGGCTTCCTGCGTCGCGAGCCAGCGCGAGCCGATGTACGCGAAATCCGCGCCCATCGCCTCGGCCGCCAGCACCGCGTCGCCGGTGGCGATCGCGCCGGACAGCGCAATCGGGCCATCGAAGAACTTGCGCACTTCGCCGACCAGGGCGAACGGCGACAACATGCCGGCATGGCCGCCGGCACCGGCCGCGACCAGGATCAGGCCGTCCACGCCAGCCTCCAGCGCCTTCTTCGCATGGCGGATCGAAATCACGTCGTGCAGCACGATGCCGCCATAGCTGTGCACCGCGTCCAGCATCTCCTGCGGCGGCGCGCGCAGGCTGGAGATGATGATCGGGATCTGGTGCTTCACGCAGACCTCGACATCGTGTTCGAGGCGGTCGTTCGAATGGTGCACGATCTGGTTCACCGCGATCGGCCCGATCTTTGCGCCGGGATTGGCCGCGCGGTACGCAGCCAGTTCGGCCTGGATGTCGGTCAGCCACTTGTCCAGCATCTCTGCCGGACGCGCATTGAGCGCCGGAAACGAGCCGACGATGCCGGCCTTGCACTGGGCGGTCACCAGCGCGGGGCCGCTGGCGATGAACATCGGAGAGGCGATAACCGGCAGTGCAAGATTCTGGAGGGCGGCCGGCAGGCGAGGATTGCTCATGATGGCTCCTTGGAGATGTCTCGTTGGTCTCGTGCAAGCTGCGCGAAGCGGGCGCGCGATTTGCGTTTTTTTCGTGGTTCTGTTTATGATGTTATCAGAAAAAACAACGTTATCAGCAAGGCCGAATTGAGTACCCGTTCCAAGAAACCGACGGTGGATTTCCGCCAGGCGCAGGAGAGTCTGCGCGCCGATCTGCGCCAGGGCATGCTGGATGCCGCCACGCGCCTGCTCGACGAGGAAGGCCCGTCCGCGCTCACGGTGCGCCGCGTCGCCGACGCGGTGAACTGCTCGACGACGCTGCTCTATTCGCTGTTCGGCGGCAAGGACGGCCTGGCCAACGAGCTCTACCTGGAAGGCTTCGCGCGCCTGAAGCGCGAGTTCGAGGACGCGCGCGCCGCGGCCGAAAAGAAGAAGAGCGGCCGCGACGGCCTTGCGCCGCTGCTCTTGCTGGCCAAGGTCTATCACCAGTATGCGAAGCGCAACCCCAGTTACTACATGGTGATGTTCGGCGATGCGATCGCCGGCTTCGTGCCGCCGGTCGCATCGCGCAAGCAGGCGTGGGAGTCGCTCGCGGTGCTGATCGACACCTTCGATGCGGCGATGAAGGACGGCACGCTGCCGCCGTCCAATCCGACCGCGGCAGCACGCCTTTTATGGGCGGCGATGCACGGCGCGATCAGCCTTGAACTTAAGGGCTACTACCTGAAGAGCGAGCGCGCGGCGGAGCTGTTCGATGCGGCGGTCGATGCGGTGCTGCTCGCGTTGCAGCAACCCGCGCGTTCGCGTTAGGCCGCTTCCTTCTGCGCGACGGGCGCAGCCGCCTCCGGCTTGGTCGCCTGCTTGCCAAGCCGGCGCTGCAATCCCTCGGCGACGCGGTTCAGCACCCGCAGTCGTGAATGCGCGGTGTAGTCGTCGATCAATCGCAGCCTTGTTTCTTGTTCAAGCGCAGAAATTGTTGCACGCACCCTGTTGAGGCGCCATTCGTAATACCACTTCATGTTTCCGACCGATTGCGACTGAGGTTGAAAGAGACGGGAAGGACAAGATGGCGGTTAGATGCGGGCGCAGCGAGTTTTGTTCCATTCAGAAATATTTTTTAGAAGCACGTCAGGCAAGTCGCGCCGCATGCCCATCCCCTTACAAAACTCACTGAACGTAACAATTTTCCCGCCTGAAATTATCAGGCCGGCATTTCCTCAATTCCATTGCCGGTGATTCAATCGAGTTCCGATCCAACAGGCCGCACCCTCTGCGGCTGCGTGCAAGAAGAACATGAATTCACCGAATGCCAAACAGACAGGTCGTGGTGTCTCACCCGGGCGCCGCGTCGCTGAACCAGCGCATCGCGCGGCGACCTTAACCCTGATCGCGGCGCTCGCAGCCTGCGGCGGAAGCGGCGCATCATCCGACGCCTCCACCAGCGTGCATGCATCTGCCGACGCGAGTTTTCCGGCCTCACTCGCTCCGCCCGCGAATGCGCAGCCGCCGCTGCCGCTGCCGACGGTGACAAGCGGCAGCACGGTCCTGCTCGAATGCGGCCGCACCTACCAGGGCACGCTGGACTTGCGCGGCAAGTCCGACATCACCGTGCGCACCGCGGGTACCTGCGGCAACGCGACGATCAGCCCGGGACGCGCGCTGTCCGGCTGGAGCCGGCACAGCGGCAATGTGTTTTCGGTACCGGTGGAAGGCGATGTCGCGCAGGTGATCGTCGACGGTCAGCCGCTCGCGCTGGCGCACTGGCCGAACCGGCCGCAGACCTGGGCGCGTGCGACGTCGACGACCGCCACCACGCTTACGCACGCAATGCCGAATGCGGACCTGGTCGGCGCAAGCCTCGTGTTTCGTCCTTACGACTGGGCGATCGAGGCGCGCCGCATCACCGCCTACGCGGGCACGACGATGACGCTGGCCCCGACCGGGAACATCAACTTCGACGGCTATGCGCTGTCGGGCGCGGTCGATTTCTATGTCGAGGGCAAGCTGTGGATGCTTGATTCGCCCGGAGAATGGGCGGTGAGCGAAGGCCGGCTCCATGTCTGGACGCCGGACGGCCAATCGCCGGAAGGACGCGTCTGGGTTTCCGGTCCGCGCGACGGCATCGATGCGGTCGCCACGCGCGCGATCACGATCCAGGACGTGAACATCTACGGCGCGGTCAACGGCATCAATGCGGTCAATGCATCCGCGCTGCGCGTCGTCAACGTACATATCGCGAATTCGTCCGGCAACGGCATCCTGAACTCCGGCGGCAGCGCGCTCGCTGTCGAGCGCAGCAGCATCCGCAACTCGCGCCATGACGCGATCGCGGTCAAATGGGGCGGCGGCGGCGAAGTCATCCGCAACAATGTGATCGACGCATCCGGCACGGTCGGCATGCCGACCAACGTGCATGCGGCGATCAACCTGGTCGCCGGCACCGGATCGCTCGTGCAGAACAACACCGTCACGCGCTCGGGCTATATCGGCATCCGCGCGTTCCGCAATGCGGCGGTGTCCGGCAACACCATCGACCAGGCCTGCCTGGTGCTGACCGACTGCGGCGGCATCTACACCGATGCGCCGGATCGCGCGCCGCTGAACACCCGCATCGAGAACAATACGATCAGCCGGGTCGCGCCGGACCAGCGGCTGGCCTGGGGCATCTTCCTCGGCGAATATGCGAACGGGGTGACGATCGCCGGCAACACGATCACCGACAGCTGCAACGGTATCGAGATCCTCAACGGCTTCAGCAACCGCATCAGCAACAACGTCTTTGCACGCAACACGCAGGCGCACATCCAGATGGTCGAGTTCGGCGGCGCGCCGGTGGTGGCGAACAACGTCGTCAGCGGCAATACCTTCACGACCACCGGGCGCCAGGAGATGTACCGGCTGAGCAGCGAACTCGGCACGTCCGCGATTGCGCGCTTCGGCAGCTACGCCGGCAACAGCTACGTGAGCAATGCGTCGATCTTCGCCAACTACAACGGCGAGGCGCTGTCGTTCGCGCAATGGCGCGCGCGCACCGGACAGGATGGAGA
>DATLGF010000140.1:0-2321 GCA_035540575.1 Noviherbaspirillum sp. | reverse complement strand
GCCGGCATGCAGGTGGTGGTAGTCGGCTGCGACGCTGCCGGCAACGTCGACGTGGCAGATTTGAAGGCCAAGGCCGAGAAGCATTCGAAGGACTTGGCGGCCATCATGATCACCTATCCGTCCACGCACGGCGTGTTCGAGGAGGCGGTGCGCGAAGTGTGCGAGATCGTGCACGCGCATGGCGGGCAGGTGTATATCGACGGCGCGAACATGAATGCGATGGTCGGCCTGTGCGCCCCGGGCAAGTTCGGCGGCGACGTGTCGCACCTGAACCTGCACAAGACCTTCTGCATTCCGCACGGCGGGGGCGGGCCCGGCGTCGGTCCGATCGGCGTGAAGGCGCATCTGGCGCCCTTCCTGCCGGGCCACCGCACGCTGGAGAACAAGGAACTGGCAGTCTGCGCGGCGCCCTGGGGCAGCGCGAGCATCCTGCCGATCAGCTGGACCTACATCAAGCTGATGGGCCGCGAAGGACTGAAGGCGGCCAGCGAGACGGCGATCCTGAACGCGAACTACATCGCGAAGCGGCTGGCTGCGCACTACCCGATCCTGTATGCGGGAGAGGGCGGTCTGGTCGCGCACGAGTGCATCGTCGACCTGCGTCCGTTGAAGGACACCGGCGTGACCGTGGACGATGTGGCGAAGCGCCTGATGGACTTCGGTTTCCACGCGCCAACGATGTCGTTCCCGGTGCCCGGCACGCTGATGATCGAGCCAACCGAAAGCGAAGCCAAGGAAGAGCTGGACCGCTTCTGCGACGCGATGATTGCGATCCGCGAGGAGATCCGTACGATCGAGCGCGGCGAACTCACCGCCGAGGAAAGCCCGCTGCGTTTCGCGCCGCACACCGCTGCCGATCTGGTCGGCGATTGGGACCGCAAGTACACGCGCGAGCAGGCGGTGTTCCCGGTGCGCTCGCTGAGGAAGCAGAAGTACTGGCCGCCGGTCGGCCGCGTGGACAACGTCTACGGCGACCGCAACGTCGTCTGCGCCTGCCCGCCGATGGCGGACTACGAGTAGGCCGCTGCCATGGCGATCTCCGTCTTCGAACTGTTCAAGATCGGGATCGGGCCGTCGAGCTCGCATACGGTCGGCCCGATGCGCGCGGCCAGGCAGTTCGTGGCCGGGCTCAAGGAGGCCGGGACGCTGATGCAGGTGGCCGCGGTGAAGGCCGAGCTGTACGGCTCGCTCGGTGCGACCGGCAAGGGCCACGGCAGCGACAAGGCGGTGCTGCTCGGGCTGGAAGGCGAGGCGCCGGACCTGGTCGATGTCGACGGCATCGACGAACGACTTGCGCACATCCGCACGCAGCGGCGCCTTTTTTTGCTCGGCGAGCACGAAATCCGATTCGTCGAAGGCGAGCATCTGCTGATGTACCGGCGCCAGTCGCTGCCGTTCCATCCGAATGGCATGCGCTTTACCGCCTATGCCGGCGACGGCGCCGAACTGGCGAGCAAGGTCTACTACTCGGTCGGCGGCGGCTTCGTCGTCGACGAGACGGCCGCCGGTGCGGGACGCATCGTCGCCGACAACACTACTGTCAGGTACCCGTTCAAGACCGCGGACGAGATGCTGGCGCTATGCCGCGAACACCGGCTATCGATCAGCCAGCTGATGTTGGAGAACGAAAGCGCGTGGCGCAGCGAGCACGAGACGCGCGCCGGCCTCTTGCGCATCTGGCAGGTGATGCAGGAATGCGTGAAGCGCGGCTGCGAGCGCGAGGGCGTGCTGCCCGGACCGCTGAAGGTGCGCCGGCGCGCGGCCGAATTGTTCCGCAAGCTCTCCGCCACGCCTGAAGCGAATCTGCGCGATCCGCTGACGACGCTGGACTGGGTCAACCTGTATGCGCTGGCGGTCAACGAGGAAAACGCAGCGGGCGGCCGGGTCGTCACCGCGCCGACCAATGGCGCGGCCGGCATCATCCCCGCTGTGCTGCATTACTACCATCGCTTTCTCCCGAACGCGAACGAGGACGGCGTGATCCGCTTCCTCTTGACCGCCGCGGCGATCGGCATCCTGTACAAGGAAAACGCGTCGATATCGGGGGCCGAGGTGGGCTGTCAGGGGGAGGTCGGCGTGGCCTGCTCGATGGCGGCCGGCGCGCTGGCCGAAGTCATGGGGGGAACGCCGCAGCAGGTCGAGAACGCTGCCGAGATCGGCATGGAGCACAACCTGGGGCTGACCTGCGATCCGATCGGCGGCCTGGTCCAGGTGCCTTGCATCGAGCGCAACGCGATGGGTTCGATCAAGGCGATCAACGCGGCGCGAATGGCCTTGCGCGGCGACGGCAAGCATTACGTCTCGCTCGACAAGGTCATCAA
>DATLGF010000139.1:0-3207 GCA_035540575.1 Noviherbaspirillum sp. | reverse complement strand
GCGCAGCGGGGCTGGCTGTTTGTCGCGTTGCGGAGCGGATGAGGCAGCCTGCGTGCGCCGTGTGACGGCGTCGCCCGGGTGGGAGTCGGCGTGCATGACCAGAGCGGCGCGGCCGCGGAAGCCGGAACTGGGTTTCCGCCTGCGCGGGAACGACATGGCACGAATATTCGCTTAATTGAACAGCATTGATACTGCGGTGGGACCTTCAGTGTTGCAGCAGGCAGAACCCGCACACGTCGAGATGGACCTGGCCGCCTTGAACGAGGCTGTTCTGTTCGCGCAGCACGCTCGCGAAGGCTGGGGCATCGACGCGCTTTGCGCTGGTGTCGAGGTTGAACAGGCAGCTTACCTCCTGTCCGTGATGGCGGCGGCTGAAGGCCAGCACGCCGTCGGGGGCATCGAGCAGCGTGATGCCGCCCTGATCCAGCGCCGGATTGCCCTTGCGCAGCGCGATCAGTTCGCGGGCGAAATGCAGCATGGAATCCGGATCGCTTTCCTGCTGCGCGACGCTCATCGCGCGGTGGGCTGGATCGACCGGCAGCCATGGCTCGGCCGTGCTGAAGCCGCCGTGCTCGGCATCGGTCCACGGCATCGGCGTGCGGCAGCCGTCACGGCCCTTGAACTTGGGCCAGAAGGTCTTGCCGAAATTGTCCTGCAGACGTTCGTACGGCACTTGCGCTTCAGGCAGGCCGAGTTCTTCGCCCTGGTACAGGCAGATGTCGCCGCGCATCGCGAGCAGCAGCGCCATGTGCATCTTCGCGGCGGGCAGGAAGGAGCGTCCGTTTTGCCAGCGGCTGGCCACGCGCGGCTTGTCATGGTTGCTCATTGCATAGCAGGGCGTGCCGGGCGCGCGCACGCTGTCTTCCAGCGTCGCGATCACGTTGCGAACGTAGTCCGCGTTGTGATCGGGGCGCATCAGCGCGAAGCTGTACGCGGAATGCAGGCGGCCGGCCTCAGTGTACTGGCCCATCAGCCGCAGCGGATCGGCGCCGCCGACTTCGGCAAGGCTGTAGGCGCCGTAGGCGTCGAGCAACTTGCGCACCCGCTCGAGGAAGGCCAGGTTCTCCGGCCGGCCCTGGTCATAGACGTGGACCTGGAAGCCGTATGGATGCAGCGCGGCGCTGCTGTCTTCGCGCGCCGGATTGTTGCGCAGCTGCAGGTCCTGGAAGATGTGGTTGCACGCGTCGAAACGGAAACCGGACACGCCCAGGTCCAGCCAGTATTCCATTTCGGCCAGCACCGCGTCCTGCACGGCCGGGTTGTGCATGTTCAGGTCCGGCTGGCTGGAGAAGAACGAGTGGTAGTAATACTGCCGGCGTTGCGCGTCCCAGCGCCACGCGGTGCCGCCGAAGACCGACACCCAGTTGTTCGGCGGGCTGCCGTCCGGCTTCGGATCTGCCCACAGATACCAGTCGTCGCGCCCGATGCGGCGCGCCTGGCTGTCGCGAAACCACGGATGTTCCTCCGAGGTGTGCGAAATGACCATGTCGACGAAGACGCCGAGCCCGAGCGATTTCGCACGCCGCATCAGCTTCTTGAAGTCGTCCATGCTGCCGAAGATCGGATCGACGGCGCGATAGTCGGCCACGTCGTAGCCGAAGTCCTTCATCGGCGACTTGAAGAACGGACTGATCCATACCGCGTCCGCGCCGAGGCGCTTGATGTAGTCGAGGCGCTGTTCGATGCCGGCGAGATCGCCGATGCCGTCATCGTTGGTGTCGAGGAAACTGCGCGGGTAGACCTGATAGATGATCATGGGGGTTCTTGCCGAAAGGCTTGCCCGCCGTGCGCCTGCAGGCGTCGAGGGGCAAACGGAGTGACGAAGAAACAAGCGGTGTGATGCAGGGGGATGGCTTTACCCGGTGCAACGCTGATGCGTCAGATGGTAGCGATGATTTGCGTGGGGTCAATACTTGAGGTGCGGAAAAAATGCATTTTCGCGCGCATACGACGGTGGAATTTGTTCAGCCGACAAGGAACTTGTTCGAGTGGATAAACATCAGCACAACAGTTTTGCTGCATTGCCATTTGACGCGGCGTAATGGGCCGCCCTTTGGAAAATTTACTATTCAGGACACGCCTGCACCCCCCACCGCGAAAATTTCTCCATGCCGCCCGCGGCTATGGAGCGTGCGTTCACTGTGACAAGGCGGCCGCGTTCAACCGAAAGAGGTCATCATCTTGCGCCCCCGCGTACTACTCGTTGCTTCCGAAGCCATCCCCTTGATCAAGACCGGCGGGCTCGCCGACGTTGTCGCTTCCATGGCCAATGCCTTGCGCCTGCAGGGCGTCGAGGTCACGCTCCTGCTCCCTGCCTATCCGGCGGCGCTGGCCGCGCTCGGCTGCGTTGCCGAAATCGCTCGGCTGGAGGGCCTGCCGGCCGGCCCTGCGCGGCTTCTGCAAGGACGCATTGCCGCGACCGGCGTGCCGGTGCTGCTGCTTGAGAATGCGGGGTTTTCCGCGCGCAGCGGCAATCCTTACGTCGACGCCGACGGCAACGAATATGCGGACAATGCCGCCTGCTTCGCGGCGCTGGCGCATGCTGCGGTCCGGATCTGCGCCGGCGCGACGCCCGTGCCGGTGCCGCACGTCGTGCATGCGAACGACTGGCACGCGGCCTTGATTCCTTCGCTGCTGCGCGCGGCCGGCATCGAGCGCGTCGGCACCGTGCTCACCGTGCACAACCTCGCGTTCCAGGGCAACTATCCGCTCGAACTCGGCGCGCAAGTCGGCCTGCCGCCCTCGATGCTGGGCCCGGATGTCGCCGAGTTCTGGGGCAGGCTCAGTTTCCTGAAGGCCGGCATCTGCCATGCGGACCGCATTTCCATCGTCAGCCATTCCTATGCGCAGGAAGTACTGACGCCGCGCTTCGGCTGCGGCTTGGACGGTGCGCTGCAGGCGCGCCGCGAAGCAATCGTGCCGATTCCCAACGGCGTTGACCTCGATACCTGGAACGCGGCGACCGACCTGCTCATCGCCCGGCGTTTCACGGCGGCCGACCTGGCCAGCAAGGCCTGGTGCAAGCGCGCGCTGCTGCGCCTGTTCGACCTCCCGGTGGCGCCGCACGCGCCGCTGCTTGCGCTGGGCAGCCGCATTACCCACCAGAAGATGGCGGACGTGGCGCTGGAAGCGCTGCCGCAGGTTCTTGACAGGCATCCGCGCTTGCAAGTGGTCGTGCTCGGTTGCGGCGACCACGCTTACGAGGAT
>DATLGF010000138.1:0-4568 GCA_035540575.1 Noviherbaspirillum sp. | reverse complement strand
GGATTTCCCTCACGTGTTCCTCAAGGAGCGCATCCGTACCGTCAAGGGCCGCTACATCCATAACAATCCGGACGTCGTGACGGCCCTGCGGCGCTTCCAGCCGGACGTGGTCGTCACCGACGGCTTCAATCCGACCCAGCTGTACGCATTCGCCTACGCGTGGTTCAAGGCGCTGCCGCACGTGCCGCTGACCGACGGCACACTGCTGTCCGAGCAGGCGCTGAGCGCCGTGCACCGGACGGTGCGCCGCGTCGTCTATGTGCGCTCGCACGCATTTCTGTCGGCGAGCCTGGGCGGACAGCATCTGTACGAGAGCTACGGCATCGCGCCGGAGAACTGCTTCAAGTCCTACCTGTGCATCGACAACGACGCCTACTTGCGCGAAGCGCACGCAAGCTGGAAGCGTCACGACCTGATGTTCTGCGGACGCATGGTGCCTGAAAAGGGACCGTTGTTCGCGCTGCGCATCGCGATTGAAACCGCGCGCAGGCTGGGCCGGCGCGTGAGCATCCTGTTCGTCGGATCGGGCAGTGAAGACGAACGCGTGCGCGAGGCGGCCGCGCAATACAGCCGCTTCGTCGACGCGCACTTCCACGGCTTTGCGAAGCAGCGCGAACTGCCGAAACTGTACGCGTCGGCCCGCATGTTCCTGTTCCCCACGCACGCCGATGTCTGGGGCGTGGTGGCCAACGAAGCCTGTGCCGCGGGGCTTCCGGTGATCGTGTCCCCGCACGCCGGCGTGGCCGGAGAACTCGTCGTTCACGAGGAGAATGGCTACGTCTGTGAGCTCGACGCCCAGCTTTGGGCCGATCGCTGCGTGGAACTGCTGAGCGACGAAGCCAGGCGTGCCCGCTTCGGGCGGCGCAGCCTGATGCTGGTGCGCGAGTACAGCTTCGATAATGCTGCCCGCGGTTTCGTCGATGCCTGCGATCACGCGCTCGCTGCCGCCTTGTCGAACAAGGCGAGCAAGGCCGGCGAGGCCATCTGAGCGCAACGTGCAGAGCGGGTTTCGCCTGTCCCCGGTTTGGAGCACATGATGCATTCCCACCCCGTTTTCACCTGTTCCATCGACGATGGCCACCCGCTTGATCTGAAGACCGCAGAGCTGCTCGAGAAGCACGGCCTGTACGCAACCTTTTTCATTCCCATCCGTAACTGCGAAGGCGATTCGGTGCTCGGCGTCACCGGGATCCGGCAGCTTGCGCGCCGCTTCGAGGTCGGCTCGCACACCTACGACCACCGCTACCTGAAAACCATCGACGTGTGGCAGGCGTATCACCAGATCAACGACGGCAAGAAGCGGCTCGAGGATGTCGTCGGGGCAAGGGTGAACGGCTTTTGCTATCCGGGCGGACGCTATCGCCGCCGTGACGTGGAGCTCGTCAAGGCCTGCGGCTTCACCTATGCGCGCACGACGATGAATCTTTGCTTCGATGCGGGCGAAAAGCCGTTCGAGATTCCGACGACGATCCAGTTCTATCCGCATGACCGCGCGGTCTACCTGCGCAATTTCGTCGGTTCCGGCAACTGGTTCAACCGCACGACCGGACTGCGCCTGGCGCTGGTCCACGAAGACTGGATCCGCCGCCTGTACGCGATGTTCGATCACGCCTGCAGGACCGGCGGAGTGTTCCACCTGTGGGGACATTCAAAGCAGATCGAGCAGCTCGCCGCATGGCGGCAGCTGGACGATTTCCTGCGCCACGTCGCATCTTCTATTCCGCGCACTGCCTGCATGACCAACGAACAGCTGGCCGCCCGCGCCCGCGTCGACGTGACTGCTGGCGGCGCCGCGGTCGTCACGAACGGGCGCGGCTAGCGCCCGCCCGGCATGAGGTGGGCTGCCTGCACACCTGGCTGAACGCTGAACCACGGCGAGCACGGCGACCACGGTGGAAAAGCTAGTCATTCCGAGCGCAGCGAGGAATCTCTGGTGCACGGGACGATGAGGTCCCTCGCTGCGCTCGGGACGACAGGGAGTTGGGACTTTCGCCGTGTTCGCCGTGGTGAACAACTGCCTGGACCTTGAGCCACGGCGAGACTGCCGTCGCTCCGGGCGGTGCGCGCGTTCGGTTCAAGTCCCCGAAAACGGCAGCTTGTCCACCACCACCTGGCGCAGGAACCCGAACACGAACAGCGTGTTGGTCACCATGTAGCGCCGGAACAGGCGGCGCGGCTCGGCGCCCAGGCGAAACAGCCATTCCAGTCCGTGGTTCTGCCACCAGACCGGCGCGCGCTTGAGCACGCCGGCGTGGTAATCGAAGGCGGCGCCGACCCCGATCATCACCGCCTGCACGCGGCCGCGGTGATCCGCCATCCATTTCTCCTGCTTCGGGCAACCCAGTCCGACGAACACGACATTGGCGCCGGAGTCGTTGATCATGCGGACGATCTGCTCGTCCTCCTCGCGCGAAAGCGAGCGGAAAGGGGGCGAGTAGCAGCCGGCAATGCGCAGCAGCGGGAACTTGCGTGCGAGCGTGAGACGCAGCCGCTCCAGCGTGGCCTCGGTGCTGCCGTAGAAGAACACGGACTGGTCGCGCCGCTCGGCCTCCGCGAGGTACTTCCACATCAGGTCCGGCCCGTTGATGCGTTGCTGGCCGGTATGACCGAGATGGCGCAGCGCCCAGGCGATCGGCGCGCCGTCCGGCGTGGCCATGTCCGCGTTGTTGACGGCGATCTTGAACTCGACATCGCGCGTGGTTGTGACCACCGAGTGGACGTTGCAGATGCAGACATAGCGGGATTCCCGTGCCGCGGCCCACCCGGCGATCCTGGAGATTGCCTCGCTCCAGGTCATCGCGTCGATGAAGGCTTCGAGTACGGGCTTGCCTTCACGCTGCGCAGGGCTGTTGTCGACGTACGGCTGCAATTGCATCTTCATAGATGTCGATGAGGAGTTCATGGTTGCGCGTGGGCGTGTAGAGTCGTTCGTATTCGAGACGGGCGGCGCGCCCCATGCGCGCCATCTGTTCGGGGTGGGCATTGGCCCAGGCGATCTTGCGTGCCAGGTCTGCGGGATCTCCGGGCGCGAACAGCAGCCCGGTTTCACCGTCCTCGACCATGTCGGCCAGGGACCCGAGACGGCTGGCGATCACCGGCAGGCCGCAGGAGAAGGCCTCGACGATGGTGCGCGGCGCGTTCTCGTAGCAGATGCTCGGCACGACCAGGAAGCGCGCGCGTGCCATCCGCACGAGGATGTCGTCGAGCGGCCGGAAACCAAGAAGGCGCGGCCCGAAGACTTCCCGTACCAGCGGTTCCAGAGGCCCGCTGCCGATGACCTCGATGCTGGCGCCTGGCAGTGCGCGCACGGCCTCGGCAAGCACCGATACGCCTTTTTCCTCCGACAAGCGGCCGACGTACAGTCCGCCGGAACGCTGGTCCGAGGTTGGACGCACGCTGGAGGCGACGAAGTTCGGCTTGATGCGAAAGCGGTCTGCCGGCAATCCGCCCTCCACGTATTTGTCCCGGGCGAAACGGTTGAGCGCGATGTAGCGCGTGACCTGGTGGCGATAGGTCCCGAGCGCACGGTGGGTCGCGAGCATGCCCGTGATGACGGCCGACTGCAAGGACGAGTCCCGGTAGCACTTGCGAGTGACCGCGCGCCAGGGCGTCTTGCCGACACAGTCCTCGCAGATGCGACCCTCGCGCAGGAATATCGCTTGCGGACACAGCAGGCGGAAGTTGTGCAGGGTCTGCACGACCGGCACGCGATGCCGTCCGGCCGCCCAGTACAGGGACGGCGAGATCAGCGGAAAGGTGTTGTGGACGTGGATGACGTCGGGCGCGAAGCTGCCGCACAGCCGTTCGATGTCTGCCGAGGTGCGCCGCGACCACACGGTGCCGACGGCAGCCGCCGCACGCGACATCTGGTTCAGTGCGTCATTGTGCTGACGATAGACCTCGACTTCATGGCCGTGCTCGCGCAGCAGCGCCACTTCGGCGTCGACGACCATGTCTTCCCCGCCGCGCTGCTGGTAGGCGTTGTGAGCGACCAGTACTTTCATGTCTTGCGCCCCTAGGAACGGCCGATCGTGCCGTGCGACGTGTCGATGTGACCGGCGCCGTGACGCATCGCCGCGTAGCGGCAGGCGTCCACGATTCCGGTGGCGGCGTGCTCGAAGGTGTAGCGACGCACCAGCGCACGGCTGTGCTCGGCGAAGCGGCGGTACAGCGCCTCGTCCGAGAGCAGGCGAGCGGCACGATCGGCCCACAGCTCGACATCGAGTTCGCAGACATAGCCGTTTTCCCCATCGACAATCAGTTCGCCCGCTACGCCGGCGTGCGGCGATACGAGGATGGGCAGCCCGGCCGCGCAGGCTTCGTTGGCGACCACGCCCCAGACATCGGCCTGGGTCGGAAACAGGAACAGGCGCGCCGAGCGGTACAAGGCCGGCAGCTCGGTCTGCGATGCATGACCGTGGAATTCGGCCTCCACCAGTCCCGGCCGTGCCGCGGCCAACGCGCGTACCGCCGCTTCGGAGTCGCCGCTTCCGACGAACAGGATGCGCACCGTGCGGCCCAGCCGCATCGCCAGCGATGCTGCGACGTGAAGCGCGAAGCCTGGATTC
>DATLGF010000137.1:0-3921 GCA_035540575.1 Noviherbaspirillum sp. | reverse complement strand
CGGCACGGCCGGGAACAGCTTCAACTGCGAAAAGCCGGCCTCGCGGGCCGTCATCACCTCGGACGGCGTCATCACGCCGGGCAACAGCGGCAGGCCGCTGCTGCGCGCGGCCTCGATGAGCGTCGCGGTCAGCCCCGGCGAGACCCCGAACACCGCCCCCGCATCGCGCGCCGCCCGGAACTCCTGGGGTTGAGTCAGCGTGCCGACGCCCACGATGGCCTGCGGAACCTGCTCGGCGATCGCCCGGATCGCTCCCAGCCCGTGCTCGGTGCGCAGCGTGATCTCCAGCACGCGGATGCCGCCATCCACCAGCGCGCGCGCCAGCGGCACCGCCTGTTGCGGATCGTCGATCGCAATCACCGGAATCACCGGCGAGGCGCGCATGATCTCAAGCAGGGTCATGGGTCGGTCCCTTTCGTTTGGCAGTGAACAGATAGTCTTCGTCCGAATAGGCCTGCTCCTGCGGAACGGCCAGCGGGTTGTCGGTCTCGTCCGGCATGTTCAAGGCCGGCGGCAGGCCGAAGGTGGCGGCGCCCTCTTCCGCCGGCCCGACGGTGGCGCGGAATACGGCGAACAGCTCGCGCCCCATGCCGGTATGGCTGGCCGACAGGTCGGCATGCGGGAACTCGCGCGCGTCCCACTCGGCCTCAGGCACCAGCGCCTGCAACACGCCGGCTTCCGCATCCAGGCGGATGAGGTCGCCGTCGCGCACGCGCGCCAGCGGTCCGCCGGCCAGCACCTCCGGAGAGACATGGATCGCCGCCGGCACCTTGCCGGATGCGCCCGACATGCGGCCGTCGGTCACCAGGGCCACGCGCCGCCCGGCGTCCTGCAGGTTCGCCAGCGCAGGCGTGAGCGCATGCAGTTCCGGCATGCCGTTCGCGCGCGGACCCTGGAAGCGCACGACGGCAATGAAGTCACGGTCCAGCTTGCCGGCTCGGTAGGCGTCCATCAGGGCTTCCTGGGAATCAAACACCAGTGCCGGCGCCTCGACGACTCGGTGCTGCGGCTTGACTGCCGAGACCTTGATCACCGAACGGCCGAGGTTGCCTGTCAACAGCCGCAGCCCCCCGTCTGCCGCGAACGGATTGGCCGCGCCGCGCAGAACCTTGCTGTCGCCGCTTTCCGCCGGAGCGGGACGCCACGCGAGCGCTCCACTCTCGAAGTACGGCTCGTTGCAGTGCGCGCGCAAGCCCTGCCCCAGCACCGTCCACACGTCGTCATGCAAGAGGCCCGCATCGAGCAGTTCGCGGATCACGAAACCGGGACCGCCGGCAGCCTGGAACACGTTCACATCCGCTTCGCCGTTCGGATAGATGCGCGTCAGGAGGGGCACCACGGAAGACAGCTTGTCGAAGTCGTCCCAGTCGATCACGATGCCGGCGGCGCGGGCCATTGCGACGAGGTGCAAGGTATGGTTGGTCGAACCGCCGGTCGAGAGCAGCGCGACGATTGCATTGACGATGGACTTCTCATCGACCACGCGGCCCACGGGAATGTAGTTCTTCCCCTGTCCGGCAAGCTCGACCGCGCGACGCGCGCCGGCCGCGGTTAGCGCGTCGCGCAACGGGTCCTGCGGATTGATGAAGGCCGAGCCGGGCAGGTGCAGGCCCATTACCTCCATCAGCATCTGATTGCTGTTGGCGGTGCCGTAGAAGGTGCAGGTTCCCGGCGCGTGATAGGAGCTGGACTCGGACTCCAGCAGCGCGTCCCGTCCGACCTTGCCCTGCGCATAAAGCTGGCGGATTCTCGCCTTCTCCGAATTCGGCAAGCCGCTCGTCATCGGACCGGCCGGGATGAACACCGCCGGCAAGTGGCCGAAGTGCAGCGCGCCGATCACCAGGCCGGGCACGATCTTGTCGCACACGCCGAGGTAGAGGGCGGCGTCGAACATGTTGTGCGACAAGGCCACCGCGGTGCCCATCGCGATCGTGTCGCGCGAAAACAGCGACAACTCCATGCCGGGCTGGCCCTGGGTGACGCCGTCGCACATGGCCGGCACGCCTCCGGCGAACTGGGCGACCCCGCCCGCCTCGCGCACCGCGTCCTTGATGATCTTCGGGAAACGCTCGAACGGCTGGTGGGCCGACAACATGTCGTTGTAGGCGGACACGATGGCGACAGAAGGAACCCGCTGCTGCTTGAGTCTGAGCTTGTCGTTCGCCGGGAACGCGGCGAAGCCGTGCGCGAGATTCGTGCAGGCGAGCGTGCCGCGATGGACGCCCTGCACGCGCGCGGCGTCCATGCGCGCGAGATAGGACTGGCGGAATGGTCGGCTGCGCTCGGTGATGCGCTGCGTGACCGCGGCCAGAGTGGAATGTATGGGCATGATTTGCTCCTCGAAAACCTCTGTAATTTTACTACATGCTGTCGATGCTTGCGTTACCGGAATTCGCTCCGACTTCCGCTAATCCATTTGATCCTGCGCAAGCTTTATCCGGCGCATCTCGAGTGAAAATCGGCGCAGCAGTGCTGAGCGGAATCAAGTGTCGTGCATTCGGATCGAAATTTTTTGTAGTAATTTTTCCGATTCGTATTGTATAGTTGAACACCTTTTTCAACTCCTGACGCGCACACCATGTCTCACATCGCGTTGACCCACTACCCCGCGTGGACAGCCCTCGCCGAACACTTCGAGACCGCCAAGGACTGGGGGCTGCGTGCGCTGTTCGAGCGGCAGCCAGGGCGCTTCGAGGCGTTCTCGCTGGAGGCGGCCGGACTACTGCTCGATTACTCGAAGAACCGCGTGGATGCGGACACGATGCGCCTCTTGCTGCAGCTGGCCCGCGAGCGCCATGTCGAGCAAAGGCGCGACGCCATGTTTGCCGGTGCCAAGATCAATGTGACGGAACGGCGTTCCGTCCTGCACGCCGCGCTGCGCATGCCGCGTTCCCGGTCGCTCGTCGTGGATGGACAGGATGTCATCCCCGAGGTTCATGCGGTGCTCGACCGCATCCAGGCCTTTACCGAGCGCGTGCGCAGCGGCGAATGGGTCGGCGGCACCGGCGCCCGGATCACCGACATCGTCAACATCGGCATCGGCGGCTCGGACCACGGCCCCGAGATGGTCTGCCGCGCGCTGCGGCCCTTTGTGCAGCTGGGTCTGACCCTGCATTTCGTCGCCAACGTCGACGGGCATGACCTGGATGCGGTGCTCCAGCGCGTCAATCCCGAGACCACGCTGTTCGTCGTCGCGTCCAAGACCTTCACCACGCGTGAGACGATGATGAATGCCGAGTCCGCGCGCGCCTGGTTCACCGCGCGCCGCCCGGTCAATGAGCTGCCCCGGCATTTCGTTGCGGTATCGACGAATACCAGCGCGGTACGCGACTTCGGCATCGACCCGGAAAACATGTTTCCGTTCTGGGACTGGGTCGGCGGCCGCTATTCGGTGTGGTCGGCGATCGGCCTGCCGGTGGCGCTGGCAATCGGCTTCGAGCGCTTCGCGGAATTCCTCGCCGGCGCCCATGCAATGGACGAGCATTTCAGGACCGCGCCACTGGAGCACAACATGCCGGTCGTTCTCGGCATGATCGGGATCTGGTACCGCAACTTCTTCCGCTGGCCGTCAATCTCGATCGCCCCCTACCTGCAGGATCTGAGCCAGTTTCCCGCCTATCTGCAGCAGCTCGACATGGAGAGCAACGGCAAGCGGGTCACGCTGGCCGGCGACGAGGCCGAGGTCGCGAGCGGTCCGATCGTCTGGGGCGACGTCGGCACCAACGGACAGCACGCGTATTTCCAGCTGCTGCACCAGGGAACGGACACCACGCCGGTCGATTTCATCGCCGCCCTCAAGCCCGCGCACGCGCTGCCCGGCCATCATGCGGTGCTGCTGGCCAACTGCCTCGCGCAGGCGGAAGCCTTCATGCGCGGCAAGAACGCCGACGAGGCGCGGGCCGACATGCAAGCGCAAGGCTT
>DATLGF010000136.1:0-4390 GCA_035540575.1 Noviherbaspirillum sp. | reverse complement strand
CAGACAGCGCGCCGACGAACGCGTGGTGACCGTGACGTCAGTGCCATCGCTTGTTGCGCGCTGGCTGCTGCCGCGCCTGGGCCGGCTGCAGCGCTGCCATCCGGACATCGACATGCGGGTGCTGGCCTCGCTGCATCCGGTGGATCTCGTGCACGAGGGCATCGACGTGGCAATCCGCCTCGGCACTGGACCGTATCCCGGCCTGCAGCACGACGTGCTGATGGAGGAACGTTTTTCCGCCGTATGCAGTCCGGCCTTTCTCACGGCGGCCGGCGACCTGCGCACGCCGGCCGACCTGCTGCGCCAGCCGCTGCTGCATGACGAACTCGAACCGCGCATCCCCGACGAAGTGAACTGGGTCCGCTGGCTGCGCCATTTCGGCGTCGTCTACAAGGGTCCGACCCGGCCCAGCTTCTCGCATACCTATCTCACGCTGGAGGCGGCGGCCAACGGGCAGGGCATCGCGGTGGCGGCGGACGTCTTCGTCGAGGAGGATCTGCGCAACGGCCGCCTGGTGCGCGTCTTCGAAGAACGGGTGACCGGTCCCTACCGTTTTCACCTGCTGCGCGCCTTGCATGCCGAGGCGCGGCCGGCGGTGAAGGCGTTCTGCGACTGGCTGCTGGAAGAGGCACGCGAATCGAGCTACTCGGTATAGCGCCCGCGCGTGATCACGCGCAGCACGGTCTTGTAGATCAGCGCGGCCATGCCGTACCAGGCGCGCTCGTACCAGGGAATGTTGGCGAAGTCTTCCATCCGTACCACCACGCCTTCCGCAACCGCTCGGTCGATCTGCCGGCGCAGGTCGCGCGCGAACGCCTGGTCGCGCACGATCACGTTCGCTTCGTGGTTGACGAACAGCGACAGTCCGTCCCAGTTGCTTGAACCGACGGTCGCCCAGTCGTCGTCGATTACCGCAACCTTGCCGTGCAACTGGGTCTTGCGGTATTCGACCACCTTCACGCCGCTCTTGAGCAGCTTCGGATAGAACGAATGCGCGACCGCATCCTGGATGCGGAACTGGCCGACGCCGATCAAGAGCGTCACCTCCACGCCGCGCCGCGCGGCGGCGGCCAGCCCGTCGCGCAACTTGCGATTGGGGGCGAAGTAGGGGTTGGCGAGCAAGGCGCTGCGCCGCGCCGCACCGAGCGCCTTCAGATAGGAACGCTGTATCGTACGCCGGTTGCGCAGATTGTCGCGATAAACGAAGGCCGCCAGCACCGGCTCGTCGAACGGCGGCACGCGGCGCCGCTGATTCTCGAGGAAGCGTTCGAAGCGAAAACGCAGGTGCAGGCCGTCCTGGTACAGCCACTGCGCCTCGACTTCGCGGTGGATGATCGGCACCAGCGGGCCGCGCACCATCACCGCGAAATCCCAGCGCGGCGCCGGTAGCGGCACAGCGAAGCCGTCGTCCGAGACGTAATCGAAATTGATGTTGAGTCCGCCGAGGAAGGCGACCTGCGCATCGACCACGCACACCTTGCGGTGCATGCG
Source organism: Noviherbaspirillum sp. (assembly GCA_035540575.1). Classification (GTDB taxonomy): domain Bacteria; phylum Pseudomonadota; class Gammaproteobacteria; order Burkholderiales; family Burkholderiaceae_D; genus Noviherbaspirillum. The sequence continues at coordinate 2,899 of DATLGF010000136.1, read as the reverse complement.
CGCCACACCCCGCGTGAACCAGGGGTTGAAGACGCGATACCGGATCCGGTGCTGGCGGAAGTAATCGTCGAGCAGCGCGCAGGCGGCGCGGCCGCTTCCCAGCCAGTCTGTCGTGACGCTGACCGACACGCCGCGCGCCGCCGCGCGCGCGAGCGCATCCTTGACCTCGTTGCCGGTATGGTCGAGGGCGAAGATGTAAGTCTCGAGAAAGATCTCGCGGCGGGCGGCGTCGATTGCTGCGATCAACGCTGGGAAGTACTCAGCGCCGCAATGCAGCAGCCTCACCTCGTTGCCGGCGGTGAACTCGACCGGTGGCATGAATGCGGCTGAACTCCCGATGAAATGGCTGCGATTCTACCCCGTCACCCATGGTCAACTCTTGGCGGGTGACAAGTCCCGCTCAGGTGCCGTAGGCCGACTGCGTCATCTTCAGTTCGAGCGAGGCGACGATCGGCGCATGATCGGACAGCCGGGCCCACAGCGCGCCGTGCAGGACCTGGGCCGAGTCGACGCTGAAGCCGCGCACATAGATGCGGTCCAGCCGCAGCCAGGGCAGCGCAGCCGGAAAGGTCCGGGCCGGCAACACGTTCGGCCCGCGCCCGGAGAGCGTGCGCAGATAGGCACCGAAGCCGCGCGTGGGCAGATTGGTGTCGAACACCTCGGTCACGCCGAGTTCCTTGCGCAAGGTCGCGCTCAACTGGTTGGTCCAGTCGTTGAAATCGCCGGCGATGATCAGCGGCGCATTGGGAGGCGAGGATGACAACACCGCCGACACCAGGGCCTCCGTCTGGCGGCGCCGGCTGCCGGCGAACAGGCCGAGATGGATCACATAGCAGTGCAGGTCGCAGGCCGGCGCCTGCACCACGCAGTGCAGGATGCCGCGCGACTCGTAGGCGTGGTCCGAAACATCCTGGTTGCGCGAGGACAGGACCGGATAACGGCTGAGCAAGGCGTTGCCGTGATGGCCGTGGTCGTACACCGCGTTCATTCCGTACACCGCATGATGCGACTCGCCGGCCAGGTAATGATGCTGGGCCTGCTCGGGCCACAGCGCCGCATGGCGCGTCGCGTACTTGTCATGCCTGCCCTGCACCTCCTGCAGGAACAGCACGTCGGCCTCCATCGAAGCCAGGGCCTGCTTCAAAGCATGGACGCGGGGAACGCTGCGCAGCGCGCTGACGCCCTTGTGGATGTTGTAGGTCGCGATCCTGATCTTCATGTCCTTATGTATGCTGCCGGGAAAATGCGGGACGGGCCCGCCGGAACCAAGATATGAATCTGACCGGCTTGACGCAGAACAAGTTTCAGCCGCCCGCGATGTGGCGGGGCAGTTGCAGGATCGCTTCGGCGTTGGAAGGAGAGAAGCAGCGGTCCGCCGCTTCGCGATAGGGGAGCCATAGGTGGTTCAGATGCTCGCGCGGCGCAAGCGCGATCGGTGTATTGCGCGGCACGCGCAGGCCGAATACATGCTCGGTGTTGCGGGTCACGCCCGGTGCATAGCGATGGCGCCAGACCGGATAGATCTCGTAGACGTTGGAGAGCTGCCAGTCGGTCAGGCAATCGGGCGCGACCTCGTTTGCCGCAAGCGGGCGATCGACGACGCGAATGCCGGTTTCCTCGAAAACCTCGCGGATCGCGGTCGCTTCCAGCGGCTCCTCCGGCGCATCCTTCGAACCGGTCACCGATTGCCAGAAGCCGGGCTTGTCGGCGCGCTCGATCAGCAAGACCTCGAGCTCTGCCGTGTGGATCACGACGAGCACCGATTCGGGGATCTTGTAAGGTCGGTTCATCCGAAGGTTCCCTCCGTGCCGCGCACGGAGGGACGCGCCGGCGGCTCAGGCCTTGGCGGCCTCGATGTTGCGCAGGCGGATATGCAACTCGCGCAACTGCTTCTCGTCGACTTCCGACGGCGCCTGGGTCAGCAGGCACTGCGCGCGCTGGGTCTTCGGGAAAGCGATCACGTCGCGGATCGATTCGGCGCCGGCCATCATCGTGACCAGGCGGTCCAGGCCGAAGGCCAGGCCGCCATGCGGCGGCGCGCCGTACTGCAGCGCATCGAGCAGGAAGCCGAACTTGAGCTGCGCTTCTTCGGCCTCGATCTTCAGCGCGCGGAACACCTTGCTCTGCACATCGGCGCGGTGGATACGCACCGAGCCCCCGCCCAGTTCCCAGCCGTTCAGCACCATGTCGTAGGCCTTGGCCAGCGCACGGCCCGGATCGGTTTCGAGCAGGTCTTCGTGGCCGTCCTTCGGCGAGGTGAACGGGTGGTGGGCGGCGGTGTAGCGCTGCTCGTCCTCGTCGTACTCGAACATCGGGAAATCGATCACCCACAGAGGGCGCCACGTATCCTCGAACAGGCCGTTCTTGCGGCCGAATTCGCTGTGGCCGATCTTCACGCGCAGCGCGCCGATCGCGTCGTTGACGACCTTGGCCTTGTCGGCGCCGAAGAAGATCAGGTCGCCGTCCTGCGCGCCGGTTTTCTCCAGGATGGCGGCCAGGCCGGCATCATGGATGTTCTTGACGATGGGCGACTGCAGGCCGTCGCGGCCCTTGGCCTTCTCGTTGACCTTGATCCAGGCCAGGCCCTTGGCGCCGTAGATCGCAACGAACTGCGTATAGGCGTCGATTTCCGAGCGCGGCATCGCGCCGCCACCCGGCACGCGCAGCGCGACGACGCGCCCGCCAGCCATGTTGGCCGCACCGGAGAACACCTTGAACTCGACGTCCTTCATCTGCTCGGTCAGCTCGGTGAACTGCAGCTTCACCCGCATGTCGGGCTTGTCCGAGCCGTACAGGCCCATCGCTTCCGAGTACGGCATCACCGGGAACGGGTTCGGCAGGTCGACGTCCAGCACGTTCTTGAACACGCCGCGGATCATGCCTTCGAACAGGTCGCGGA
>DATLGF010000135.1:0-6449 GCA_035540575.1 Noviherbaspirillum sp. | reverse complement strand
GGCTTCAGGAAGCAGTTCGAATAAGGCGGCGGTTCGTTGCAAATTCAGACGGCGTCTTCGAGCGAGCCGTCGGTGCGATAGCGGCGCAAGCTGCCGTCCTCCAGCAGCGCCAGCCAGCCGCCCCGGGCGGGCTCCTGTTCGCAATCCCAGTCCGGAAGCACGATGCGCGTGCGTGTGGCGCCGGCAACTTCCACGCGATGCACCGCGGGGCGATGGGTGTGACCATGCACCATCACCTCGGCCTGCGTTTGTTCGAACACGGCGGCGATCGCCGCTTCGTTCACATCCATGATCTCGCAGGTCTTGTCGCGCTGCGCCGCGCGGCTGCGTTCGCGCAGGTTTGCGACGATTGCCTTGCGCTCCGCCAGCGGGCGCGCGAGGAAGGCCTGCTGCCAGGCAGGATCGCGCACCTGCACGCGGAAGGCCTGGTAGTCGCGGTCGTCGGTGCATTGCGCATCGCCATGCAGCAGTACAAGGCGCTTGCCTGCCAGTTCCACCACGTGCGGTTCCTGCAGCAATTGCAGGCGGGCTTCCTGCGCGAAGACTTGGCCGACCAGGAAATCGCGGTTGCCACCGATCCAGGCGGTGGCGACGCCAGAGGCTGCAACTTCGGCCAATGCGCCGGCCATGCGCCGCGGAAGCGGCGCGGCGAGATCGTCATCGCCCGGCCAGGCGTCGAACAGGTCGCCGAGCAGATATAGACGCTGCGCCGACCCTGCGTGCTCGCGCAGGAAGCGCAGGAAACAGTCCGTCGTGCGCGGCAGCGCATCCTGCAGATGCAGATCCGAAACGAAAAGCGCAACCGCCTGAGGTTGCGCTTTCGCGGAGTGAGCCATGCCCGTCGGCACTCAGACGACCTCGGCCTTCTCGATCACCACGTCCTCGACAGGCACATCGGCGTGCATGCCGGCACGCGTGGTCTTGACCGACCTGATCTTGTCGACCACATCCTGACCTTCCACCACCTTGCCGAACACGCAGTAGCCCCAGCCGTCCTGGCCCGGGTAGTCGAGGAAGCTGTTGTTCTTCACGTTGATGAAGAACTGCGCGGTGGCCGAATGCGGGGCCGAAGTGCGCGCCATTGCGATCGTGTAGGTATCGTTCTTCAGACCGTTCTTGGCTTCGTTCTCGATCGGCTCGCGTGTGGGCTTCTGCTTCATGCCGGGTTCGAAGCCGCCGCCCTGGATCATGAAGCCGTCGATCACCCGATGGAAGATCGTGCCGTCGTAATGGCCGGACTTCACGTATTCGATAAAGTTTTCGACGGTCTTCGGCGCCTTGTCGGCGTCGAGCTCGATCTTGATGGCACCGTGGTTGGTATTGAGGATGACTGCCATGTCGGGGCTCCTGTACGGGTTGAAAATAGCTTACTTGACGATTCTGGCCGACTCGATGATGACCGGCTTGGCCGGTACGTTCTGGTGCATGCCGGCGTTCGTCGTGGGCACGGCCTTGATACGGTCGACCACGTCCTGGCCCTTGATCACCCGGCCGAACACCGCGTAGCCCCAGCCGTCGTGGCCGGGATGGTCGAGCGCCGTGTTGTCGCGCACGTTGATGAAGAACTGGGCGGTCGCGGAATGCGGCGCGGCGGTGCGCGCCATTGCGATCGAATAGCGAACGTTCTTCAGGCCGTTCTTCGCCTCGTTCTCGATCGGCGCCGCGGTCGCCTTCTGGCTCATGTCAGGGAGGAATCCGCCGCCCTGGATCATGAAGCCGTCGATCACGCGATGAAAGATCGTGCCGTTGTAATGGCCGTTCTTCACGTATTGGAGAAAGTTTGCGACGGTCTTCGGCGCCTTGTCCTGGTCCAGCGCGAGCACGATGTCGCCCATGCTGGTCTTCAGGAGCACCTGGGGCGCTTCGCTGGCGGATGCGATGCTGACGGCACCGGCGAGCGGAAGTGAGGCGAGCAGCTTCAGAAGGGTGCGGCGCGCAAGCGTCATGCGTATGTCCTCGTGCTTTACAGAAAAATCGTGTTTGTGTATCTTCCGTGCCCCGGCAGCCACGGCGGGAGGGGCGGGAGGGCGTCTTTCGGCGATGCTATACTGCGGCGAAGCGGTCAATTCTAGCAGTGGTCCGCGCGCCCGGCACTGCCTCCCTGTCAAGGCTGTCGCCGCCGCGGTATCCGGATGGTGCTGTCCGATGTGCCCGCTGCGCCTGATTCCAACTCCAAGCAAGTCCGCCAAGCCCGATACGACTCCATGACTGCACTCCAGATTTACAACTCGCTCGCGCGCGAGAAGCAGACCTTTGTTCCTTTACAACCGGGCAAGGTGCGCATGTATGTCTGTGGAATGACGGTCTACGATTATTGCCACCTCGGACATGCGCGCGTGATGGTGGTGTTCGACATGGTGCAGCGCTGGCTGCGCCGTTCGGGATACGACGTCACCTATGTGCGCAACATCACCGATATCGACGACAAGATCATCAAGCGCGCGGTCGAGAATGGCGAGCCGATTTCGCAGCTGACCCGGCGCTTCATTGCGGCGATGGACGAGGACGCGGCCGCGCTGGGCGTGCAGAAGCCCGATCATGAGCCGCGCGCAACTGAATACGTGCCGCAAATGCTGGGCCTGATCGGCAAGCTCGAGAAGAACGGCCTGGCCTATCGCGCCCCCGACGGTGACGTGAATTTTTCCGTGCGCGACTTCCCTGGCTACGGCAAGCTGTCCGGCAAGTCGCTCGACGACCTCCAGGCCGGCACGCGCGTCGAACTCAATACCGGCAAGCGCGATCCGCTCGACTTCGTGCTGTGGAAGTCCGCCAAGGCATCCGAGCCGGACGAGGTGAAGTGGGATTCGCCGTGGGGCAAGGGACGACCCGGCTGGCATATCGAGTGCTCGGCCATGAGCTGCGAACTGCTCGGTGCGCATTTCGACATCCACGGCGGTGGCGAAGATCTGCAGTTCCCCCATCACGAGAACGAAATCGCCCAGTCCGAGGGCGCGCATCGCGACACCTTCGTCAACTACTGGATGCACAACGGTTTCATCCGGGTCGACAACGAGAAGATGTCGAAGTCGCTCGGCAATTTCTTCACGATCCGTGATGTGTTGACGAAGTACGACGCCGAAGTCGTGCGTTTCTTCATCCTGCGTGCCCACTATCGCAGCCCGCTGAACTATTCGGACGCGCATCTGGACGACGCGAAGAACGCGCTCGGCCGCTTGTACACCGCGCTCAAGGAAGTGCAGGGCGACGGCGGTCGGCTCGACCGTGACGAAATCCATGCGCGCCGTTTTGCCGACGCGATGAACGACGACTTCAACACCCCGGTCGCATTTGCGGTGCTGTTCGACCTGGCAAGCGAAGTGAACAAGACGCGCTCACCTGAGCTGGCGCGCCAGCTCAGGGAGTTGGGCGACGTGATCGGATTGCTGCAGCGCGAGCCGCAGGAATACCTGAAAGGCGGTGCTTCGGCCGGCCTGGACGAGGCACGCATCCTCGCACAGATCGAGGCCCGTGCAGCGGCCAAGAAGGCAAAAAACTTCGCGGAGGCGGATCGCATCCGCGCCGAGTTGCTGGCCGAGGGCGTGGTGCTCGAGGACAAACCGGGCGGCCTGACCGAGTGGCGCAGGGCGTAAGCCACATGGCCTTGCTGATCCAACCCGCTACGCCTGCCTACTGGCAGAGCGCGAAGGAGGAGCTGATGCGGCGCGACCGCATCATGCGCCGGCTCATTCCCCAATTCGGCGATATGCAACTGGCTGCGCGCGGCGAGGCCTTCGTCACGCTCGCCCGTTCCATCGTTTCCCAGCAGATATCGGTGAAGGCGGCCGAGTCGATTTGGCAACGCCTGCTTCTGACTTGTCCGAAATGCACGCCCGCCCAGATAGTGAAGGCGGGACCGGAGGCACTTTCGGCGTGCGGGCTGTCCAAGCGCAAGGTCGAGTACGTGCTCGACCTGGCCGAGCACTTCCGTGCGCGCCGCGTGCATGCGGACAAGTGGGCGGAGATGGACGACGAAGATGTCATTGCGGAACTGATCCAGATCCGCGGCATCGGCCGCTGGACAGCCGAGATGTTTCTGATATTTAATCTGCTCCGGCCGAACGTCCTTCCGCTCGATGACCTCGGGTTGTTGAAGGGAATCAGCGTCAACTATTTTTCCGGCGAGCCGGTCTCGCGCAGCGATGCGCGCGAAGTGGCCGCCAACTGGGACCCGTGGCGCACGGTCGCCACCTGGTACCTGTGGCGCAGTCTGGATTCTGCGCCCGTCGTTTATTAAGCAAGTGCCGGCATGCGCCGGTATGTGGAGGCTCGATGAGCAAGACTACCTTTCTCGGCTTTGAACAGCCGATCGCGGAACTGGAAGCGAAGATCGAAGAACTGCGCTTCGTACAGGATGATTCCGCGGTCGACATCTCCGAGGAAATCGAACGGCTCTCGAAGAAGAGCCAGCAACTGACCAAGGACATCTACGCCAAGCTCACCCCCTGGCAGGTGTCGCAGATCGCGCGTCATCCGCAGCGCCCGTACACGATGGACTACGTGAACCAGATCTTCACGGACTTCCACGAGTTGCACGGCGATCGCACCTACGCCGACGACCTGTCCATCATCGGCGGCCTGGCACGCTTCAATGGCCAGCCGTGCATGGTGATCGGCCACCAGAAGGGGCGCGACACGAAGGAGCGCGCGATGCGCAACTTCGGCATGCCCAAACCGGAAGGCTATCGCAAGGCCATGCGCCTGATGAAGCTTGCCGAGAAGTTCGGCCTGCCGGTGTTTACCTTCGTCGACACGCCCGGCGCATTTCCCGGCATCGATGCGGAAGAACGCGGCCAGTCCGAAGCGATCGGTCACAACCTGTATGTGATGGCCGAACTGAAGGTGCCCCTGATCGCCACCATCATCGGCGAGGGCGGCTCGGGCGGGGCACTCGCGATCGCGGTCGGCGACGTGGTGCTGATGCTGCAATACGCGACCTATTCGGTGATCTCGCCGGAAGGCTGCGCGTCGATCCTGTGGAAGACCTCAGAGCGTGCGGCCGACGCCGCCGATGCGCTCGGCCTGACCGCGCACCGCCTGAAGGCCCTGAACCTGATCGACAAGATTGTCAACGAGCCGCTGGGCGGCGCGCATCGTGATCACAAGCAGATGGCGGCGCTGCTCAAGCGAGCGCTGGCCGATTCGCTGCGCCAGGTGCAGGGCATGAAGCCGAAGGAGTTGATCGCGGCACGCCACGAGAAGCTGATGACCTACGGGAAATTCAAGGAAATCGCCTCACCCGAGTAAGCCGTGAGCGAGTCCGTGGAGGAAATGTTTGAACGCGCGCTGGAAGCAATTCTGGCGCGCGTTCTTGCATCTGCCGGCCCTCAGGATGCGCAGGCATTGGCGGTCGCCTACAGCGGCGGGCTCGATTCCACCGTTCTCCTGCATCTGGTGCACGCGTTTGCAGCTCGGCGCGGGCTTCGCCTGTTTGCATTCCATGTTGATCACGGATTGAGCCCGAATGCGCGCGACTGGGCGGAGCATTGCGCCCTCCAGTGCGCCCGCCTTGGGATCGGCTTCGACAGCCGCAGCCTCGCACTGGCAGTCGGGCGCAACATCGAGCAGGAGGCGCGCCACGCCCGCTATGCGGCCCTCGGCGCGCTGTGCCGGCAGCATAGCGTCGTGCTGCTGCTGACCGCGCATCACCAGGATGACCAGGCCGAGACGGTGCTGCTGCAACTGCTGCGCGGCGCCGGCGTGGCCGGCTTGTCGGGCATGGAGGCGGCCGGGCCGGCGCCGGAACTGCTCGGCGATGGTGCAACCTGGATCGGACGTCCCTTGCTTGGGCTTACCCGTCTTCAGCTGCAGCAATGGGCGGAGCAATGCGAGCTGGCGTGGATCGAGGATGAATCCAATCGCGATGCGCGCTACACGCGCAACCACCTGCGCCAGCAGATCACGCCACGCATCGGGCAGGCTTTCCCCGGGTATCAGGCGCGCATTGCGCGGGCCGCGCACCATGCGGCCGAGGCCCAGGCCGTGCTCACGGACATGGCGGCGCTCGACATGCAACAGTGCGCAGACGGAGAGGGGCTGGATCTCGATGCACTGCGCGGCCTCAGCGAAGCGCGCCTGAACAATCTGCTGCGCTACTGGTTCGCACGCCACGGGCTGCGCATGCCGACGACCGCATGGCTTGCGCAGTTGCGGGTGCAGGCCTTCGCGGCCGCCGATGACGCGCGCGTGCGCATCACGCATCCGGACTGCGAGGTCTGGCGCTATCGCAAGCGCCTGATGCTGGTGGAGCGCATCGACGAGCGGGTGCTCGATGCGCTTCCGCAGACGCTGCACTGGGACGGGCAGGGTTCGATCCACGTGCCCGCATTCGGCGGATGGCTGGAGTTCACCATGCAAGGGGAGGGGGTGGACGCCGGATGGCTGCGCGGCCAGACCTTGACGATTAGGCACCGCAGCGGCGGGGAGCGGCTCAAGCCCGCGCGGAACCGGCC
>DATLGF010000134.1:0-8952 GCA_035540575.1 Noviherbaspirillum sp. | reverse complement strand
ATATTGGCGCCTTGCGCGGCGAACTCGCGCGCAATGCCCAAGCCGATGCCGGAGGTCGAGCCGGTGACCAGCGCCGTCCTTCCTTTATGCATAGTGCCCTGCATGATTTCCCCTGAGAATAAATTGTAAGGCGTCGAAGTCAGGTAGGATTTTAAGCTTATCGCCCCTTAAAATGAACGTTTGATAAGCGAAAAGTCCAGATCGGCCAACAACATGAACGCGCCTCGCATCCGATTCGTCCAATGCCTGTCCCCTGCCGGGTTGCACAGAGTCGCCTACAAGGAATGGGGCGCTGCGGACAATCCGCGCGTCCTGATCTGCGTTCACGGCGTCACCCGGGTATCAGATGATTTCGACAGGCTGGCGGCGGCGATGTCGGACACTTACCGCGTCATCTGTCCGGATATCGTCGGGCGCGGCAGGTCGGACTGGTTGCGCGACGCGAAACACTATGCGGTGCCGCAATACGTGAGCGATATGGTGACTCTTGTCGCCCGCGCGGACGCGCAGACGGTGCACTGGTTCGGCACCTCGATGGGCGGCCTCATCGGGATGGGACTGGCGGGGCTCCCGGGAAGTCCGATTGAAAAGCTGATCCTCAACGACGTCGGACCGGCCCTGAATCCGGCCGCACTTGCGCGGATTGGCCAGTACATCGGCCAGCCTGTCCGATTCGCGAGCTTCGAGGACGGAGAACGGTATATTCGCGAGATTTCCCGTCCATTCGGCGGGCACACGGACGAGGAGTGGCGCAAGTTCGCCTCCGACGTGCTGCGGCGCGAGGACGACGGACAATGGCGGCTGCACTACGATCCCGATATTGCGGCGCCGCTCCGCGCATCGGACGCGCAGAGCATGGCGCGCGCGGAAGCCGCATTGTGGCAGGCGTATGACGCGATCAAGTGTCCGACCCTGCTGGTGCGCGGCGCGCAGTCGGACTTGCTCACCGCGGAGACGGCGCGGACAATGACGGAGCGAGGACCGCGTGCGCAACTCGTGGAAATTCCCGAGGTGGGGCACGCACCGAGCTTCCTGCATGATGATCAGATCGCGATCGCGCGACGTTTCCTGCTCGGCTGAGCAGACCGGAAAAGGACAAACATGAACATCGAACGACTGCACGTCGGGGAAAAGCTCTCCGAGGTGGCGATACACAACGGCGTGGTTTATCTCGCCGGCCAGGTGGCCGAGGATCTCAGCCAGGACATCGCCGGGCAGACACGGGAAGTGCTGGGCCACGTCGATCGGCTGCTGGCCGAGGCGGGCAGCGACAAATCGCGCATCCTGATGTGCCAGATCTTCTTGGCGGACCTGAACGACATCGCGGCGATGAACGCGGTGTGGATGGAGTGGGTGGCGCCGGGTAATTCCCCGCCCCGCGCGACCGTTCAGGCCCTGCTGGCCAAGCCCGAATGGCGGATTGAAATGGTGGTGACGGCCGCACAGAAATAGCCGCAATGGTCTCAGTCGCAGCAACGCAAACCGATGCACACGCACAACTGGTCGCCGGGCTGAATGCCGATGATGCCGCGCGCGTGCGCGCGGCTGCGCACTTCGTCGAACCGTTATACCGGGGGAAGACGGTCGCGGCCGGACAGGACACATTTGCCTTCCTGCTTGGCGTGGCGACCACCTTGGCAACGCTCAACACCGATGCCGATACGCGCCTGGCCGCACTGCTGTACGAGCTGCCGGTGGTGGATGTCGACGCGGCCGCACAGATCGCCGAACGTTTCGGCGAGGGGACGGCCGCGTTGGTAGACGGCATACGCCAGCTGATGCGGCTGCACGATCAGGCTTTCGGCTACCAGGAGGTTGGCAAGGGCAAGAACGCTACCCAGCAGGCGGCCGAGCAGCTGGAGACCCTGCGCAAGATGCTGCTGGCGATGGCCAGCGACATGCGCGTTGTACTGGTTCGCCTTGCCTCCCGTCTGGCCACGCTGCGCTATTTTGCCGAACAAAAGTGCGAGAACGAGACCACACGCTCCTATGCGCGCGAGACGATGGACCTGTATGCGCCGCTGGCAAACCGGCTCGGCATCTGGCAGTTGAAGTGGGAGCTTGAAGACCTCGCTTTCCGTTTCCTCGAGCCGGCCACCTACAAGCGCATCGCGAAGATGCTTGAGGAAAAGCGCCTCGAGCGCGAGGGTTTTGTCGAGCACGCAATTGTGCGTTTGAAGGAAGCACTGTCCACGGCCGGAATCAAGGCCGAAGTGTACGGCCGGCCCAAGCACATCTACAGCATCTGGAGCAAGATGCGTGGCAAGTCGCTCAACTTCTCCGAGCTGTACGACGTGCGCGCGTTTCGCGTGATCGTCGACGACATCAAGGATTGCTACGCCGTACTGAGCCTGGTGCACGATCTGTGGACGCCGATAGCGGAGGAGTTCGACGACTATATTTCGCGGCCGAAGCCCAATGGGTACCAGTCCCTGCACACCGTCGTGGTGGCGGAGGACGGACGCGCGTTGGAAGTGCAGATTCGCACGCAGGACATGCATCGCTTTGCCGAATATGGAGTCGCGTCGCACTGGCGTTACAAGGAGAGCGGCGGCTCCAACTTCAGCGCCCAGAAATATGACGAGAAGGTCGCGTGGCTGCGCCAGTTGCTGGCCTGGAAAAGCGAGGTCGCCGACGCGGTCGTCGGACACGAAGAGATGCAGCGCGAATGGGTCGAGAAACTCAAGTCGGCCACGCTGGACGATCGCATCTACGTGATGACCCCGCAAGCGCGCGTGATCGAGTTGCCTCGCGGCGCCACGCCGATCGACTTTGCCTATCACCTGCACACCGACATCGGCCACCGCTGCCGGGGCGCAAGGGTTGACGGCACTATGGTGCCGCTCAATACGCAACTCAAGAACGGCCAGACCGTCGAGATCATCACCGCGCGCGGCGGCGTCAGCGCCGGTCCGTCGCGCGACTGGCTGACCCCGGGGTACGTCGCCAGCCCGCGCACCCGTGCCAAGGTGCGCGCCTGGTTCAATGCGATCGACCAGCAGGAGACGCTGTCCCGCGGCCGCGGCATGGTGGAAAAGACCTTGCAGCGCGAAGGCAAGACCGCGACCAACCTGGAGGAGCTCGCGCAGAAACTCGGGTTTGCCAAGGTGGATGAACTATTCCTCGCCGTGGGCAAGGACGAGTTCAGTCCGCGCACGATCGAACAGGCCTTGCACGCCGATGAGGCGCCGAAGGCGAGCGAGGCGGACCTCGACCCGGCGCTGCTGCCAAACAAGAGCCGAGCATCGAGCGTGGCGCAAGGTGCGCGCTCGGGCGTGCTGGTCGTCGGCACCGACGGCTTGCTGACCCAGCTGGCGCGCTGCTGCAAGCCGGCGCCCCCCGATGAAATCGTCGGCTTCATTACCCGAGGCAAGGGCGTCTCGATCCACCGCGCCACCTGCAAGAATCTCGCACAGATGCGCCATAAGGCCGGCGAGCGGGTGATCCAGACCACCTGGGGCGAGCCGGGCAGGGATACGGTATACCCGGTGGATATCTTCATTCTTGCCGCCGACCGGCAGGGTTTGCTGCGGGATATTTCAGAAGTGTTCTCGCGCGAGAAGATCAACGTGATCGGCGTGAGCACCCAAAGCGCCAAAGGGCAGGCGCGCATGGCCTTCACCGCGGAGATTTCATCCACCGCTCAGCTGCAGAAGGCGATCGGAATCATCCGAGAAGTCAGTGGCGTGACCGAGGTGCAGAGGCAATAGGCGCCTCGCCCGACATCATGCTCGACGACTCCGGCTGAATCGTGACATGGTCGATCCCGTGGCGGGCGAGGAGCATGGCATCAATTTCGGTCCGGATGCGAGGCCAGTCCTGCAAGTCATTGATCTCGACGTGCCCAATCAGGGCCGGCTGGCCCGCAGCCATTTCCCAGACATGCAGGTCGTGTACGGACAGCACGCCCGGCACGGCGGTGATGTCGGCGCCGACCTGAACGTAGTCGATATGCAGGGGCACGCCGACCATCAGTACGTGATAGGCGTCGCGCAGGACCACGGCGGTGGAGCGCAGGATCAGCAGTGACACCATTACCGACAACACCGGGTCGACCATCATCCAGCCGGTCAGATAGATCACCGCGCCGGACGTGATGGCGGCGACGGAGGCGAGCAGGTCGCCCATTACATGAACCAGCGCGGCGCGCGTGTTGATGTTGCTGCGATCGCGGGAGAGGATCCAGGCGATTGCCGCATTGATGGCAAGGCCGATTGCCGCAACGATCATCACCATCATTCCGCGCACCTCGGGCGGGTCCATGAAGCGCTGCACCGCCTCATACAGAATCCATGCGACCACGCCGAGCATAAGCAGGCCGTTGATGAAGGCCGCCAGCGGTTCCGAGCGGCCGTATCCGAACGAGTGCCTTGGCGAGGGCGGCCGGCGCGCCAGCATCTGGGCGAACAGGGCGAGCAGGAGTGCCATGCTGTCCGTCACCATGTGTCCCGCGTCGGCAATCAGTGCGAGCGAGTTCGCCAGGAATCCCGTGATGGCTTCGACCGCCGCAAACATAAAGGTGAGGAGGACAGCCGCTCCCAGCACACGCGGGTCGCGGCCTTCGATTGCGTGCCCGTGAAGGGCGTCGCCCGCACGGTGGGCCTGGAGATCGCTTGCGCTGGGGCTTGAGCCGGATGAGTGCCGGTTGTGTCTTGACATGTTTGCTTCGGGTCGTTTGTGAGAGGGCGGGATTGCGGCGACGAAGCATACTTTCTGCCAGCGGTGGATCCACGCGCTCTCCCGGAAGCGGCGGGCGGGCAGTCGGTTGATTGTTGCATGCTTGAGCATCTGCAACACGTTGAGATGAGGCACTAGCTAATCTAAAAAATTGCCGCTATAATTTCGTTTCTTTAGGCTCGTAGCTCAGCTGGTTAGAGCACTACCTTGACATGGTAGGGGTCGTTGGTTCGAGTCCAATCGAGCCTACCAACGAATGCAGGACCTGTAAGAGCGAGAAAGGCAGCCCGGTTATGACACCGCGAACTACCACGCAAATGGTTTGGGAGCGACGCTAGTCGGCAGGCTTTTTCGTTTCGATCAGAACGGAAAAAACGCGGCTAGCCCGCGTTTTTTTTCGTCCGCAGATTTTGATGCAGGTTGCCGCATCTTCCACGGAGCACACTATGGTTTCAGTCCGACTTCCCGATGGTTCCCAGCGCCAGTTCGAAGGGCCCGTCACCGTAGCCGAGGTCGCGTCGAGTATCGGAGCGGGCCTGGCGAAGGCCGCGCTGGCCGGCCGCGTCGACGGCAAGCTTGTCGATACGTCCTACACCATCGAACGTGATGCCGAACTGGCCATCGTGACGGACAAGGATCCCGATGGACTGGAAGTCATTCGTCACTCTACCGCCCATCTGCTGGCTTATGCGGTGAAGGAATTGTTCCCGGACGCGCAGGTCACCATCGGTCCGGTGATCGACAACGGCTTCTATTACGATTTTTCCTACAAGCGTCCGTTTACGCCGGAAGACCTGCAGGCGATCGAGAAGAAGATGGCGGAGCTGGCGAAGAAGGACGAGCCGGTCACGCGCAAGGTGTTGCCGCGCGACGAGGCGGTCGCCTACTTCAAGTCGATCGGTGAGAAGTACAAGGCCGAGATCATCGAGTCGATCCCGCAGGGCGAAGATGTCTCCCTGTACTCCGAGGGCAATTTCACTGACCTGTGCCGCGGTCCGCACGTACCTTCGACCGGCAAGCTCAAGGTATTCAAGCTGATGAAGCTGGCCGGCGCCTACTGGCGCGGCGATGCGAAGAACGAGATGCTCCAGCGCATCTACGGCACCGCATGGGCGAAGAAAGAAGAGCAGGAGGCCTACCTGCACATGCTGGAAGAGGCTGAGAAGCGCGACCACCGCAAGCTGGGCCGCGCGCTCGACCTGTTCCACTTCCAGGACGAGGCGCCTGGCCTGGTGTTCTGGCATCCGAAGGGCTGGACGGTCTGGCAGCAGGTCGAGCAATACATGCGCCGCGTGTATCGGGAGAGCGGTTACCAGGAGGTCAAGGCGCCGCAAATCCTCGATCGCAGCCTGTGGGAGCAGACTGGTCACTGGCAGAACTACCGCGAGAACATGTTCGTGACTGAATCGGAGAACCGCAACTATGCGCTCAAGCCGATGAACTGCCCCGGCCACGTCCAGATTTACAGTTCCGGCCTGCGCAGTTACCGCGACCTGCCGCTGCGCTTCGGTGAGTTCGGTCAATGCCATCGCAACGAGCCGTCCGGTGCACTGCATGGATTGATGCGCGTGCGCGGCTTCACGCAGGACGACGGCCATATCTTCTGCACGGAAGAGCAGATCCAGGGCGAGTGCACGGCGTTCCACCAGCAGGCGATGGCGGTCTACAAGGACTTCGGCTTTTCCCAGATCGCGATCAAGCTGGCGCTGCGCCCCGAGAATCGTATCGGTTCCGACGAGACCTGGGACCACGCCGAGGAAACCCTGCGCGCCGCGCTGCGCGCCTGTGGCGTGTCATGGGAAGAGTTGCCGGGCGAGGGTGCCTTCTACGGGCCCAAGATCGAATACCACTTGAAGGATTCTCTCGGCCGCCCGTGGCAGGTGGGAACGATGCAGGTGGATTTCTCGATGCCGGGGCGCCTCGGCGCCGAGTACGTGGCCGATGACAACACGAGGAAGGTGCCGGTGATGTTGCACCGGGCGATCGTCGGTTCGCTCGAGCGCTTCATCGGGATTCTGATCGAAAACCATGCGGGCGCGCTGCCGATCTGGCTTGCGCCGGTGCAGGTTGCCGTGCTCAATATCTCGGACGCGCAGTCTGACTATGCGCAAGCCGTGGCACAAAACCTGAAAAAACAAGGGTTTAGGGTGCACCTCGATTTGCGCAACGAGAAAATAACCTATAAAATACGCGAGCATTCGATCCAGAAGCTGCCTTATATCGTCGTCATCGGCGACAAGGAGCGGGATGCGAATACGGTGGCCGTGCGTGCGCGGGGCAATGTCGACCTGGGAGTGATGTCGGTCGACGCACTGGTGGAACGACTCAGGAACGAGGTCGACACCAAAGCCTGAGCGCCAAGCACGGCTTAATTATTTGATTGATAAAGGAAACTGCAATAGCTACGGACAAGTCGCATCGCATAAACGGTGAAATCCACGCGCCGCAAGTGCGTCTGAATGGGGTCGATAACGAACCGCTTGGCATCGTCAACCTCGCTGAAGCCTTCCGCCTCGCGGAAGAGGCAAATGTGGATCTGGTGGAAATTGCGCCGAATGCGCAGCCCCCGGTGTGCCGCCTGATGGACTACGGCAAGTTCAAGTATCAGGAACAGAAGCGCGCCCACGAAGCCAAGCTGAAGCAGAAGGTCATCCAGGTCAAGGAAGTGAAATTCCGGCCGGGTACCGACGATGGCGATTACAACATCAAGCTGCGCAACCTGACCCGGTTCCTCGAGGAAGGCGACAAGACGAAGATCACGCTGCGATTCCGCGGCCGCGAGATGGCGCACCAGGAAATCGGGATGCGCATGCTCGAGCGACTGAAGGCCGATCTGGAACCGTTTGGCCAGGTCGAGCAGTTTCCGAAGATGGAAGGGCGCCAGATGGTGATGGTGCTGGCCCCGAAGAAAAAGAAGTAAGCAAGGAATCAGCGCGCGCCGCGCGAGCGGGGCGGGCAGATGGCAGGGGACTCGATTCCCTTGCATAACAAGTGAGTGCAGGCATCCAAGTGCAATGAAGTATTGCCACCTGCAATCATGCTAAAACCGGAGCCGCCCGCGAGGGCGGATTTGCTATGCCGAAGATGAAAACCAAGAGCAGCGCGAAGAAGCGTTTTCGCGTGCGCCCGGGCGGAACCGTCAAGCGCGGCCAAGCCTTCAAGCGTCACATCCTGACCAAGAAAACCACCAAGAACAAGCGCCAGCTGCGCGGTGCAGTGGACGTGCATGACGCTGATGTCGTGTCCGTGCGCGCAATGATGCCGTTCGCTTAACCTCACTATCAAGGAGCTACCATGCCTCGAGTAAAACGTGGGGTCACCGCACGGGCCCGTCATAAGAAAGTTCTCGACCAGGCCAAGGGTTACCGCGGCCGTCGCAGCACCGTCTACCGTATCGCCAAGCAGGCGGTCATGCGCGCCGGGCAATACGCCTATCGCGATCGCCGCAACAAGAAGCGCGTGTTCCGCGCATTGTGGATCGCGCGTATCAACGCCGCGAGCCGGGCGCACGGCGTCACCTACAGCGTGTTCATGAACGGCCTGAAGAAGGCCAACATCGGCCTTGACCGCAAGGTTCTGGCCGACATGGCCGTGACCGACAAGCCGGCGTTTGCCGCGATTGTCAATCAGGTGAAGGCCAGCATCGCTGCTTGACGTAGTCGACGTGGGCGCCGTCGTCAGGCGGTGCCGCCATTGAGCGGGGCAAAGGTCTTGACCGATGCCCCGTTTTATTTTGGCGGATCCCATCCGATGCGCGTTTGCGGATTCGTATCACACTCACGGGCGAAAAAGTCGCATGAACTCCCTCGTAAACATCGTTGCGCAGGCGCAGGCCGATTTCACGGCCGCCGAAGACGGCGCGGCACTTGAGAACGCCAAGGCGAAGTACCTTGGCAAGACCGGACAGATCACCGAGCAGATGAAGGGCCTCGGCAAGCTCGCGCCCGAGGAGCGCAAGGCCCAGGGCGCGGTGATCAACGCAGCCAAGGAACAGATCGAGCAGGCGCTTTCTGCCCGGCGCGAGGAGCTGGCCAATGCGCAGATGCAGGCGCGGCTGAATGCCGAGGCGATCGACGTGACGCTTCCGGGCCGCGGACGGGGCGTAGGCGGCATCCACCCGGTGATGCGCACCTGGGAGCGTATCGAACAGATTTTCGGTTCGATAGGTTTCGACGTCGCGGACGGCCCCGAGATCGAGACCGACTGGACCAATTTCACAGCACTCAACAGCCCGGAGAATCACCCGGCCCGTTCGATGCAGGACACGTTCTACAT
>DATLGF010000133.1:0-3413 GCA_035540575.1 Noviherbaspirillum sp. | reverse complement strand
CCTACATGACTGCGCGCATCGAGCAGATGCGCGACGGCGTCGAGCGCGGCGAATCGATCCTGCGCACGGCGGTGGCCACAGGGGTGTTCACGCCGGTAGTGCTGCAGATGATTGCGGTGGGCGAAGAAACCGGCGAGCTCGATGAGCTCATGGGCGACATCGCCGACATGTATGACCGCGAAGTCGAATACGAGCTGAAGACGCTGTCGGCGCAGATCGAGCCGATTCTCATCACCGGCCTGGCCGTGCTGGTCCTGATCCTCGCCCTCGGCGTGTTCCTGCCGATCTGGGATTTGGGCGCGGCGGCCCTGAACAAGTGAGGCGACGCATGGGCCATTGTCCCACTCGAAGCCGCGCGCGCGGCTTCACGCTGCTGGAGTTGGTGGTGGTCACCAGCACGGTGGCGCTGCTGTCCGGCGTGCTGCTGGACCGCGTGCAGTTCTACCAGGAGATGGCTGAGCGCGCGGCCATGCAGCAGACCGCCGGTGCGATCCGCACCTCGCTTTACCTGCAGGCGCTCAATCTGATCGCAAAAGGACGGCACAACGAGATCGATGAACTGGCCAAGCGCAATCCGATGGAGGCGCTTGCGGAGAAGCCCGCGAACTATGGCGGCGAAATAATTTCCGTACGGCAAAACAATGTTGTATCGGGGCACTGGTATTTCAACTCAGACGATAAAACGCTGATTTACCTGGTGCATAATGGCAAGCATTTCCGGGCGGAACATGATCCGAAACAGGTCGTCTACCGCGTCCGGATTCTGCGGGGAGAGCGAGCGGAGAACGGCTCGGAAAAGCCGGTCGAGGGCGTGATTCTGGAGCAGGTGAATTCTTTTTCTTGGTTCAAGCAGTAGTCACCCTGAGGGCGTTTAAACATGAGGAGCAATAAAGTGAAAAACAATCAGTCCGGCTTCACGCTGATCGAACTCGTCGTCGTCATCGTCATTCTCGGCATCCTGGCCGTGACCGCGCTGCCGCGTTTCGTCGACCTGTCGGGTGATGCGCGCACTGCAGCGACGCAAGGCGTGGCCGGTGCGCTGGGTTCGGCGAGCAGCATCAATTACGCGACCGCCGTGGCGCGCGGCACGTCTTCCGGCCCGCTCGCGAGCGTGACTACGCCGACCTCGGGCGTGATTGATACCAGCAATGGCTGCTCGAACGCTGTCGCTCAAGCCCTCCTGCAGGCCGGCGTCACCTTCGGGACCGCAGCGGGCCAATACAACGTGACCGGCGCTTCGCTCACCACCGTCGGCCAGACCACCGACTGCACGGTTCGTAACAATGACGGTGCTCAGCCGACCGCAACGTTCACCCTGGTCGGTGCCCGCTAAGACCCGGCGACAGTAAAGGAATCGGGACCGCCGGCAGTCGCTGCCCGCGGTCCCGAATTCTTTCCGGGGCCGCACAGCAGATCTGCAAGCGGTTCAACCCCATGCGGTCACTCTCATGGCGACTCTCCGCTTTCTCAACTCGAACGCACCGAACCACTTCGCTTCGATGGCGAAGCGAGGGCATGTTGCACTCGCGGGCAAGTCGGGTTTCACCTTGATCGAGCTGGCAGGCATCCTCGTCATCGTCGCCATCTTGGCCGTGGCGGTCACCCCACGCTTCTTCTCCCAGTCCGTGTTCGCCAACCGCGCCGTTCATGACGAAATGGTGGCCTTCCTGCGCTATGCGCAGAAGAGCGCGGTCGCGCAGCGCCGCAACGTATGCGTGGCGTTCACTGGAAGTTCGGCGACGCTGACCATCTCCGCGAATGCCGGCCCTGCCGCAAGCTGCAGCAACTCCCTGACCGGGCCGGACGGGCAGGCTCCGTACAGGATCGATGTCCCTGCCGGCTTTGCCAGTGTGCCGGCCGCATTTCATTTCACCGCGCTCGGCCAGGCCAGCGCGGGGCAGACGCTAAGCATCGCCGGCCATGGCGTGCCGATCAGGATCGAGGCGGAAACCGGCTATGTGTACTGAGCGCCGTCGCCGCCAGGCGGGCATTTCCCTGGTCGAACTGGTGATTTTCATCGTCGTGGTGTCGATCGGCCTGGTCGGCCTGCTGGCCGTGATGAACGTGGCGAACCGCGGCAGTGCGGATCCGCTGGTGCGCAAGCAGGCGCTGGCAATCGCCGAATCGATCCTCGAGGAAGTGATGCTGATGCCGTTCACCTTTTGCGACCCGGACGATCCGGCTGCGGCCGATGCGGCCGGTGCCTCCGATTGCGGCCCCGGCATGGACCAGAACAACGGCGGCAATCCGTTCACCGGCCCGATACCGGCGTCGGAAACGCGTTACTCGAGCACGGCGCCGTTCGACAACGTTGCCGATTACGCCGGCTTCACGATGACCAGCGGCATCGCCGACAGTACCGGAGACGGCACCGCAGTCATTCCCGGCTTGCAGAACTACCGGCTGCAGCCGATCGGCATACAGCGCATTGCGCTCGGTAATATCACGGCCGGGGGCAACGCATTGCTGATCACTGTGACCGTGACGGATGCCGGCGGCGCCAACGCGGTCACGCTGCAAGGCATTCGTACCCGCTATGCGCCGAGGGCAATGCCATGAGGCACTTGCGCACCCGGGGATTCACCCTCGTCGAGCTTGTCGTGGTGATTGCGCTGACCGGCGTGCTCGCCTCCGTGGTCGCGATCTTTCTGCGCGCGCCGGTGCGCCAGTATGTCGATCTCGGCCGTCGCGCCGAGTTGAGCGATACGGCGGATACGGCCTTGCGCCGGATCGCGCGCGACCTGCGCCATGCGCTTCCGAACAGCGTGCGCGTCGGCGCCGGCTGCACGGGGACGAACGTGTGCAGCATCGAGTTCTTTCCGACGGTCGGAGGCGGCCGGTACAGGGTGGGAAGCGGCGACGAGCTCGATTTCACACGCGCCGACACGAGCTTCGACGTGGTCGGGCCGATGCCGCAGGCAAGCACCGCGCATCACGTGGTCGTCTACAACCTCGGCATACACGGAGCCGACGCCTATTCCGGCGCGGCCGCCGCGACGGATGTGCGGCGCCCGATCAGCGGCGTCGGCGCGGGCAGCCTGAGCATCACGTCCTCCCACCCGTTTCCGTTCGAGTCGCCCGGGCAGCGCTTTCATGTCGTGAGCTCGCCGGTGCGGTACGTCTGCAACCCGCAGGCCGGTACGCTGGTGCGCGAGGCCGGATACGGCTGGCCCGAGGCTGGCACGACCGGAACCAGCCGGCTGCTTGCCCGTGGTGTGAGCCGCTGCCTCTTCACTTACGAACAGTCCGCGGCGGCGCAACGGTCCGGCCTGGTGACGATGCAGATCACATTGTCGGAAGGGGGCGAGGGGGTCTCGCTCTATCACGCGGTCCACGTGAGCAACCAGCCATGATGAAGCTTCGTCCTGCCCGCCAGCGCGGCTTCACCCTTGTGTCAGCGGTGTTCCTGATGG
>DATLGF010000132.1:0-2056 GCA_035540575.1 Noviherbaspirillum sp. | reverse complement strand
CGCCCATGCCGATCTGCTACTGGCGCGCGGCGAGACCATCGCGGTGCAGACAGAACTGAGCGCCGCCGAACAGGCCCTGCTTGAGGTACGCCAGGACTACCTGCAACTGGTCGGTGACGACCGCCTGCCTGCCGATGCAGTCGAGACCGCTCCCGGCGTGCAAGCAATCGACACGCATCCGCGGCTGCTCGCCAGCGCAAGGCGGGTGGAAGCGGCGCGGGCGCGCGCACAACTGACTGCAAGAACCGGGCGCGAGAACCCGGAGCTGGCGCTGCTCGCGCGACGCGAGCGCGGCGACGCGGACGAGCGCTACGGGAACGCCTTCGGCGTCGCGATCCGGATTCCACTTGGAACCGCCGCACGCAATGCGCCGCGCATGGCCGTTGCCCAGGCGGAGCTGACGGAAGCCGAAACAGAACACGCGCGCCTGCGCGAAGCCCTCGAACAGGCGCAACGCAAGGCTCAGGCCGAAATGGACAGCGCACGGACGCGCGCCGAGCTGGCCGAGGCGCGCCTTGTGCTGGCACGGGAAAACCAGGCGCTGGCGAAGAAGGCGTTCTCCCTCGGAGAGAAAAGCCTGTTCGAGTTCCAGCGCGTGCAGTCCGCGCTCGACGAATCCGCACTCGCCGCCGGCCAGGCGGCCATCGAACAACACCGCGCGCAAGCGCGCCTGAACCAGGCATCGGGAGTCCTGCCATGAAACTTCGCACATCCTTTTTACATTCCGCCCTGTTGTCGGCTGCCGTGACGCTTGCCGCAACGCACGCGCCCGCCGCCTTCGGCCATGCCGGAGAAGACCACGGCGATGCACCGGCCGTCGCCGTGTCCGGGCAGGTGCTCGCGCCACGCACCGAGGCGCGCTCGGAAGATGTGGAGATGCTCGCCGTCTACGAGAGCGGCGCACTGACCCTCTATTTCGCCGACTACAGGACGAACGCGCCGATCGCCGGCGCCGAAGTCGAAATCGAAAGCGGGACATCGAAGGCTGTCGCCAAGGCCATTGGCGACGGCGTGTACAAGGCCGACACGCCCTGGATCGGCGGCCCCGGCAAGCATCCATTGGTGGTGACGATCCAGGGTGAGCAAGTGACGGACCTGCTCGAAGCCGGCCTGGACATTGCCGCACCCGCCGCCGAAATCAAAGAAAACCGAATCGGAAAACTCGGAAAACTCAGCGTGGCGGGCTCGATCGGCGGCGCGGCCGCACTCGGCCTCGTCGCGCTCGGCCTGCGCCGCCGCAGGAAGTAGACCGGAACAGACAGGAACAGACATGAACATCAAGACTTCCATGCGCAGCCTGGCCTGCGCCCTCGCGATGATCCCCGTGCTCGCATTCGCGCACGGCGGGGAAGACCACAGCCATGACGCAGAGGCGAAGACGAATCCGGGCAAGGCACTGCCCGTTCTGGTCGGCAGCGAGTCGCCTTCGCGCTTGCCGGATGGCAGCGTATTCCTGCCCAAGGGCAGCCAGAACCTGCTCGAAGTGCGCACGGTGCTGACCAGCCTGGGCGACGTCAGTCAGACGGTCGAGCTGAAGGGCCGCGTCAAGGCCGACCCCTCGGCCGGCGGGCAGGTGCAGGCGCCGCAGATGGGCCGGATCGTGGCAAACGGGGTCGGCCTCCCGGCGCTCGGACAGAGCGTGAAGGCCGGCCAGGTGCTGGCCTGGCTGGAGCCGGTGGTCGGCAGTGTCGAGCGCGGCAACCAGCAGGCACAACTGGCGCAGATCCGCAACGAACTCGCCCAGGCCGAGCGCCGCGTCGAGCGCTATGCGCAGCTTGAAGGCTCGATTCCGCAGAAGGAAATCGACGCGGCGGTATCGGAGCTGCAGGCGCTGAAGCAGCAGAAGGCGGCGCTCGACGGCGGGCTTTCCGCGCGCCAGCCGCTGGTGGCGCCGGCTTCCGGCGTGCTCAGCAACGTGGCCGTGGTGGCCGGACAGGTGGTCGACGCCAAGGAGACGATTTTCACGGTGGTCGACCCGCAGCGGCTGATCGTCGAAGCGCTCGCCTATGACGCGCGGTTGGCCAACAACATCGCCAGCGTGTCGGGCACGACGGAG
>DATLGF010000131.1:0-15216 GCA_035540575.1 Noviherbaspirillum sp. | reverse complement strand
TACGCCGAACCAGACCGAGTACCTGCGTTCCATCCTCGAGCACGACGTGAGCTTCGGCGTCGGTCCGGCCGGCACCGGCAAGACCTATCTGGCGGTCGCCTGCGCGGTCGACGCGCTCGAGCGCGACGCGATCAAGCGCATCGTGCTGACACGCCCCGCGGTGGAAGCCGGCGAGCGGCTCGGCTTTCTGCCCGGCGACCTCGCGCAGAAGGTCGATCCCTATCTGCGCCCGCTGTACGACGCGCTGTACGACCTGCTCGGCTTCGACCGCACGCAGAAGATGTTCGAGAAACAGGTGATCGAGATCGCCCCGCTCGCCTACATGCGCGGGCGCACGCTCAATCATGCGTTCATCATCCTCGATGAAGCCCAGAACACCACGCCCGAGCAGATGAAGATGTTCCTGACACGCATCGGTTTCGGCAGCAAGGCGGTGGTGACCGGCGACATCACCCAGATCGACCTGCAGCGCACGCAAAAGAGCGGGCTGGTCGACGCGATGCAGATCCTGAAGAAGGTGCGCGGCATCGCCTTCACCCATTTCACCAGCGCCGACGTGGTGCGCCACCCGCTGGTGGCGCGCATCGTCGATGCCTACGACGCCGCCAGCACCCCGAAGCGCACCGCCCGCAATGACGAAAAAGCATAAGCTCGCGCTGTCGGTGCAGTATGCCGACGCGCGGCTGAAGGATGTCGTCACGCGCGACAAGCTGCGCCGGTGGGTGCAGGCCGCCCTGTTCGCCCCGGCCGAGTTGACGATCCGTTTCGTCAATGCCGAGGAAGGCCGCACGCTCAACCGAGAATACCGCGGCAAGGATTACGCGACCAACGTGCTGACCTTTGCGTATACCGAGGACGAGGACGCGGAGCTCACCCACGCCGACATCATCCTCTGCACCGACGTGCTTGAACGTGAAGCCGCCGAGCAACGCAAGCCGCTGCTCGCCCACGCCGCCCACCTGGTCGTTCACGGCGTGCTGCACGCCCAAGGGTACGACCACGAAACCGATGAGGAAGCGGTCGAGATGGAAGGGCTTGAAGTCGAGATTCTGGCGTCTCTCGGCGAAGCGAATCCTTACTTGCCGGGCGAGTGAGAGCGCAGGGGAAACTTCCACTTTCGGCAACACTGAAGCCCGCGGGGCCATTGCGGCGTTCCATGCGGGCACGATGGCCCCTCGTTTTCCGGGAACCTCCCCGCGGTCGCGGATTCCATTTGTTGTATCCTATGCCCACACCAACAACGGCTTCCCGCCAAATGCACGATCAACCTGGTGGTGCCAGATTCACTGACACCAAACCGCAGCGGTCGCTGTTCGAACGCCTGACCGCACTGATCTCCCCCGAGCCGGAAAACCGGGCCGAGCT
This sequence comes from Noviherbaspirillum sp., assembly GCA_035540575.1. GTDB lineage: Bacteria > Pseudomonadota > Gammaproteobacteria > Burkholderiales > Burkholderiaceae_D > Noviherbaspirillum. The sequence continues at coordinate 13,851 of DATLGF010000131.1, read as the reverse complement.
GCTCACCATCCTGCAGGACGCGCAGCAGCGCGGCCTGATCGATGCGGACGCGCTGTCGATGATCGAAGGCGTGTTCCAGGTTTCCGACCTGTCCGCCCGCGACATCATGGTTCCGCGTCCGCAGATGGACGTGATCGACATCACCAAGCCGATCGAGAGCTGGATTCCGATGGTTCTCGAAACCGCGCATTCACGCTTTCCGGCCGTCGAGGGCGATCGCGACAAGGTCGCCGGAATCCTGCTTGCCAAGGATCTGCTGCGCTATTACGCAGAGGAACTTTTCGACGTGCGCGACATGCTGCGTCCGGCGGTGTTCATTCCGGAATCCAAGCAGCTCAATGTGCTGCTGCGCGATTTCCGCGCCAACCGCAATCACATGGCCATCGTCGTCGACGAATACGGCGGCGTGGCCGGCCTGATCACGATCGAGGACGTGCTCGAGCAGATCGTCGGTGACATCGAGGACGAATACGATTTCGACGAGGAAGAGGACAACATCCTGCCGGTGCACGACGGCGCGCGCGGCCTGCGCTGGCGCGTGAAGGCGCTCACCGAAATCACGCAGTTCAACGAGGCGCTGTCCACCGATTTTTCCGACGAGGACGTCGACACCATAGGCGGACTGGTCGCCAACCACCTCGGCCGCGTGCCGCGCAAGGGCGACGTGTTCGATATCGGCAACCTGCGCTTCGAGGTCCTGCGCGCCGATGCGCGCCAGGTGCATGTGCTGCTGGTGGAGAAGCTGCCGATGCCGGTGGCCGTCGCGCAGGACGACCATTGACGGCCGCGTTTGCCCGGTGCGCGTGAGCGATGGAATACGTGCGCACCCGCCCCTTCCCGATTTCCTCGTCGCTCGCGCTGCCGCTCGTGGCGCTGCTGGCGGGCGCGGTAAATGTCTTCGCGTTCGCGCCCTTCGGCCTGTGGCCGTTGCAGATCGCCACGCTGGCGCTAGCCTTCCACCTCGTTCTTGCTGCTAGTAACGCGCGCGCGGCCACGCTGATCGGATGGGCCTACGGCACCGGCTGGCTGGTGACCGGCGTGCACTGGCTTTACATCAGCATGAACCGCTACGGCGGACTGCCCGGCTGGATGGCGGCGCTGGCGGTGCTCGCGCTGGCCGCGGGACTGAGCCTGTACGCCGGGATCGCGCTGGGCGGCGCGCGCTGGCTGGCCGACCGCTGGCGCTTTTCGCGGCCGGTCATGCTGCTGCTCGCGCTGCCGGCTGCGTGGACGCTGGCAGAATGGTCGCGCGGCTGGATCCTGACTGGCTTCCCGTGGGTGAGTTCGGGCTATGCGCACAGCGTCGGCCCGCTTGCGGGCTACGCCCCGGTTGTCGGGGTGTACGGCATCGGCTGGGTCGCGGCCTTCATCGCCGGCGCGCTGTTGCTGTTGCCGCGGCTGCGCTGGCCAGCCGCGATCGCCGTGCTGCTGCTTGGCGGCGGATTCGCGCTGAAGAACGTGCAATGGACGGTACCCCACGGCGAGCCGATCACCGTACGCCTGCTCCAGGGCAATGTGCCGCAGGACCTGAAGTTCGAGCCGCGCGTAATCGACGCCACGCTCACGCTGTACAACGCGATGATCACCGGCACGCCGGCCGATCTGATCGCCACGCCGGAAACCGCGCTGCCGATGCTCTCGTCGCGCCTGCCGCCGGGCTATCTCGACAACCTCGCCGACTTCGCCGAACGCACGGACAGCCACATCGCGGTCGGCCTTCCGGTCGTGCTCGGCCCCGGCGAGTATGCGAACAGCGTGCTCGGGCTCGGTCCCGGCGCGCACGCCGAACCTTACCGCTACGACAAGCACCACCTCGTCCCTTTCGGGGAATTCATCCCGCTCGGCGCACGCTGGTTCGTGAACATGATGGAAATTCCCCTTGGCGACTTCGCCCGCGGCAGGCTGCTGCAGCACCCGTTCCAGGTCCGCGACCAGTGGGTGATGCCGAACGTCTGCTACGAGGACTTGTTCGGCGAGGAAATCGCCGCCCAGCTACGTGCCGGCGTCCGCGGCGAGATGCCGCAGGCCACCATGCTGCTCAATGTCTCGAACATCGCCTGGTTCGGCGATTCGATCGCGGTGCCGCAACATCTGCAGGTCTCGCAGATGCGTTCGCTCGAAACCGGACGCCCGATGCTGCGCGCGACCAACACCGGCGCCACCGCCGTCGTCGGCCCCGACGGCAAGGTGCAGGCGCAGCTCCCGCCGTTTTCGCTCGGCGCGCTCAGCGCCGAGGTCCAGGGCTATGCCGGCACCACGCCCTACATCCTCCTCGGCAACGTGCCGGTCGTGCTGCTGGCCTTCCTGCTGCTGGCGGCAGCCTGCCTGAGCGGGCGCAATCCCCGGCCTGCCGCTGGTAAAAACAGCTAAAATCGGTGGTTTTCGTCCGGATACTGTGGACGATGTCGTGCCGGTGTCGCTTCCCTTGCTGCCGCTTCGGCCGGCGCCACGCGTCGAACCCATCTGATCATGCTCACATTTCAACAAGTCATCCTCAAGCTGCAGGCCTACTGGGATGCGCAGGGCTGCGCACTGCTCCAACCCTATGACATGGAAGTCGGCGCCGGGACCTCGCATACCGCGACCTTCCTGCGCGCGATCGGGCCGGAACCGTGGCGCGCCGCCTACGTGCAGCCGTCGCGCCGGCCGAAGGACGGGCGCTACGGCGAGAACCCGAACCGGATGCAGCATTACTACCAGTACCAGGTGGTGCTCAAGCCCGCGCCGGAAAACATCCTCGACTTGTATCTCGGCTCGCTGGAGGCACTCGGCTTCGATCTGAAGCAGAACGACGTGCGCTTCGTCGAGGACGATTGGGAAAACCCGACGCTGGGCGCCTGGGGCCTGGGCTGGGAAGTGTGGCTCAACGGCATGGAAGTCACGCAGTTCACCTACTTCCAGCAGGTCGGCGGCATCGACTGCAAGCCGGTGCTCGGCGAGATCACCTACGGCCTGGAGCGCCTGGCGATGTACCTGCAGGGCGTGGAAAACGTCTACGACCTGGTATGGACCGAATGGGAAGAGCATGGCGTGACCAAGCGCCTGACCTATGGCGACGTGTTCCACCAGAACGAAGTCGAGCAGTCGACCTTCAATTTCGAGCACTCGAACACCGAATTCCTGTTCTCGCTGTTCTCGAACTACGAAACCGAAGCCAAGCGCCTGATGGAAGTGCCGCTCGCGCTGCCGGCCTACGAGATGATCCTGAAGGCCGCGCACACCTTCAACCTGCTGGACGCGCGCGGCGCGATTTCGGTGACCGAGCGCGCCGCCTACATCGGCCGCATCCGCAATCTGTCGCGCTCGGTCGCGCAGGCGTATTACGAATCGCGCGAGCGCCTCGGCTTCCCGATGTGCGGGGACGTGCGCCAGGCCGCCTGAATCCGCCGCGCCCGCGCACGGGAATCCTGCTCCAACGAGAACAACGCAAACCATCCCGCTTGCGGGAATGACAAGCCATGACCCAGACCCTGCTAGTCGAACTGCTGACCGAAGAACTGCCGCCGAAGGCGCTTGCGAAGCTCGGCGAGGCCTTTGCCGCCGGCATCTTCAACGTCCTCAAGACGCGCGACTTCGTCGAAGCCGACGCCGTCGCCACCTCGTTCGCCACGCCGCGCCGGCTCGCCGTCTCGATCACCGGCGTACGCGCCGTATCGCCGGACAAGTCGATCCGCGAAAAGATCCTGCCGGTGGCCGTCGCCCTCGACAAGGAAGGCAAGCCGGCCGCGCCGCTGGCGAAGAAGCTCGCCGCGCTCGGCTTTCCCGATCTGAAGGTTTCCGACCTGGAGCGCGCATCCGACGGCAAGGCCGAAAGTTTTTTCCATACCTACACCGCCCCCGGCGCGCCGCTGCATGAAGGCCTGCAGGCGGCGCTCGAAGACACGCTGGCAAAGCTGCCGATTCCGAAGGTGATGAGCTACCAGCGCCCGGACGGCGCGACCGTGCACTTCGTGCGCCCGGCGCACAAGCTGGTCGCGCTGCATGGCGCCGAGGTGGTGCCGGTGGCCATCCTGGGCCTGGCGGCCGGCCGCATCACGCTCGGACACCGTTTCCTTTCATCCGGCGACATCGCGATCGACCATGCCCAGGACTACGCGTCCACGCTGGAGGTGCGCGGCAAGGTGATCGCCAGCCAGCCCGCCCGCAAGGAAAAGATCCGCGCCGCGTTGCACGACCGCGCCGGCCAGGACAAGGTGCTGATGCCGGAAGCGCTGCTAGACGAGGTGACCGCCCTGGTCGAATGGCCGGTGGTGTATGAATGCAAGTTCGAGGACAGCTTCCTGGCCGTGCCGCAGGAATGCCTGATCCTGACGATGCAGACCAACCAGAAATACTTTGCGCTGACCGATGCCAACGGCCGCCTGCGTTCGCGCTTCCTGATCGTCTCCAATCTGGAGACCGTCGATCCGCAGCACATCATCGGCGGCAACGAGCGCGTGGTGCGCCCGCGCCTGGCCGACGCCAAGTTCTTCTTCGAGCAGGACCAGAAGAAGCGGCTGGAAGACCGGGTGCCGGGCCTGGCGAACGTGGTCTATCACAACAAGCTGGGCACCCAGGCGCAGCGCACTGAGCGCGTGAAGGCCCTGGCCGGGGCGATCGCCGCCGCGATGGGCGCCGCGATGGACGCCAATGTCGCGCTGGCCGAACGCGCCGCGCTGCTGGCGAAAGCCGACCTGCTGACCGACATGGTCGGAGAATTCCCGGAGCTGCAGGGCATCATGGGCACCTACTATGCGCGCCACGATGGCGAGCACGAGGACGTGGCGCAAGCGATCTCCGAGCACTACCAGCCGCGGTTTGCCGGCGACGCGCTTCCCGCCACCGGGACCGGCACAGCGGTGGCGCTGGCCGACAAGCTGGAAACCCTGGTCGGCATCTGGGGCATCGGCCTGCAGCCGACCGGCGACAAGGACCCGTTTGCGCTGCGCCGCCATGCACTCGGCGTGCTGCGTATGCTGGTCGAAAAGCGCCTGCCCCTGTCCCTGTCCAAGCTGCTCGATCAGGCGGCGCAACAGTTCGCCGGCATTCCCGCCTTCAAGGATGCGCGCGAGGAAGTGACTGCTTTCACTTACGAACGCCTGCGCGGCCTGCTGCGCGAGCACGGCTATGCGCAGGGCGAGATCGAAGCCGTGATCGCCCAGCAACCGGACCGACTCGACAACCTGCTCGAGCGTCTCGAGGCGGTGCGCAGCTTTGCCGCCCTGCCTGAAGCCGCATCGCTGGCCGCGGCCAACAAGCGGATCACCAACATCCTGAAGAAGACCGAGGCGGCCGGCACGGCCGTCAACCCGGGCCTGTTGAAGGAATTGGCGGAAGAAGGCCTGTACTCGGCGATGAACCTGCTGAAGCCGCAAGTCGACGCCGCGTTTGCCGGGGGGGATTTCACCGGCACGCTGAAGGCGCTCGCCCAGTTGCGCACCAACGTCGACGCCTTCTTCAACGACGTGATGGTGATGGTCGACGACGAACGTCTGCGCAACAATCGCATCGCGCTGCTGTCTGATCTGCACGGCATGATGAACCGCGTGGCCGATATTTCCAAACTCGCCGCATGACATGAAGCTGGTCATCCTCGACCGTGATGGCGTGATCAATCACGACTCGGATCATTTCATCAAGTCTCCGGACGAATGGGTGCCGATCCCCGGATCGCTGCAGGCGATCGCGCGCCTGAACCAGGCGGGCTACAAAGTTGTCGTCTGCACCAATCAATCCGGCGTCGCGCGCGGCCTGTTCGACATGGCCGCGCTTAATGCGATTCACCAGAAGATGCACGCCAGCGCGCGCCAGGCCGGCGCGGATATCTCGGCCGTGTTCTTCTGCCCGCACGCGGCGGACGACAATTGCGAATGCCGCAAGCCGAAGCCGGGCATGTTGCAGGCAATTTCCAAGCGCTTCGACGTGAGCCTCAAGGGCGTGGCCTCGGTCGGCGACTCGCTGCGCGATCTGCAGTCGAGCTTCCTGGTCGGCTGTACCCCCTACCTGGTGCTGACCGGCAAGGGCGAAAGGACCCGCGAAAAAGGCGGCCTGCCGCCCGGCACCGCCGTCTACCCCGATCTGGCCGCCGTGGTCGACCACCTGCTGAAGGTGGATGCCCCGGTCGATGCCACCGTGTAATTTCCTCCCTCTTCCCGGAGACCCGATGTCCAAGCCGATCCTGTTCCTGCGCTCGCTCGCCTTTGCCCTGCTGATGCTGGTCGCGACCGTCGTATGGGCGCCGCTGTGCTTCCTGTTCGCCCCGCTGCCGTACAAGCAGCGCTACCACATGACCGCGATCTGGAATCGCATCATCATCTGGGGAGCAAAAGCGATCTGCGGCATCCATTACCAGGTAAAGGGGATGGAGAATCTGCCGGACGCGCCGGTGATCCTGCTCTCCAAGCACCAGTCGGCGTGGGAAACGATCTTCTACCTGCTGGTCATGCCGCGCCCGCTGGTCTACGTGTTCAAGAAGGAACTGCTCTACATCCCGTTCTTCGGCTGGGGTATCGCGCTGTTGCGGATGATCCCGATCGACCGCAGCAAGGGCAAGGATGCGTTCGCGCAGGTCGTCATTCACGGCCGCAAGCGCCTGGCCGACGGGCAGTGGGTCATCATGTTCCCCGAGGGCACGCGCTCGGCGGTCGGCAGCAAGGGCAAGTACAAGGCCGGCGGCACCCGGCTGGCCGTCGAGACCAACACGCCCGTGGTGCCGATCGCGATGAACTCCGGCGAATGCTGGCCAAAGAATTCCTTCATCAAGCGCCCCGGCACCATCACGGTATCGATCGGCAAGCCGATTGCGCCCGATGGCATGGATGCGGTCCAGTTGCTCGAGAAAGTGGAGAACTGGATAGAATCCGAGATGCGGGTGATCTCCTCGCCCGGCATCTATTCCAACGCGCCTTATCCGCATTCCATTGAAGCTGCGACGCCCGACTCCGCCTGATCCGCGCCAACTGGCGCTGCAGCTCGATTTTTCCGATCCGCCGGCCCCCGCTCCATCCCGGACCGATCCGCCGGCTCCGCCAGCGTCTGCCCCATTGCCTCCTGCACATCCGCGCCGCCGCCTGCTGTTGCGCGATCATCCGCTCGACTACCGGCTGCTGCGTTCGAAGCGGCGCACGATCGGCTTCCTGATCGACGATGAAGGCTTGCGCATCACCGCGCCGAAGTGGGTGACGCTTGCCGAAATCGAAAACGCGATTCGCGAGAAGGAGCGCTGGATCCTGAACAAGCTCAGCGAACGGCGCGAACGCCTCGCGCGCCGCCTGCCGGCACAGATGCAGTGGTGCGACGGCGCGGCCCTGCCTTATCTCGGCATCGAAATCACATTGCGCGTGCGCGCGGCCCAGACGGCCGGCGTGGCCTTCGACGCGGCCGGCCGCGAGCTGACGGTGAACCTGCCGCCGGATTCGGGCGAGCAGCAGCTGAAGGACCGGGTGCAGGCGTGGCTGCAGCAGGAGGCCAGGCGCGTGTTCGCCGAGCGTCTGCCGCTGTATGCGGAAAAACTGGGCGCGAGCTACCGCGCGTTCGCACTGTCGTCGGCCACCACGCAATGGGGCTCGTGTACCGCGGACGGGCGCATCCGCCTGAATTGGCGGCTGATCCATTTCGGGCTTTCCATCATCGATTACGTGGTGGCCCATGAACTCGCGCACTTGCGCGAGATGAATCACAGCCCGCGTTTCTGGGCGACAGTACAATCGATCTTTCCCGGCTTCGAGGAAGCGCGCCGTGCGTTGCGTGAACGCGGGCCGGAAACCCTGCCCATTTTCTAGGACCATTACCATGCGCATCCTGCACACGATGCTGCGGGTCGGCGACCTGCAGCGCTCCATCGACTTCTACACCAAGGTGCTCGGCATGAAGCTGCTGCGCACGACCGACCGCCCGGAACAGAAGTACAGCCTCGCTTTCCTCGGCTACGGCAGCAATCCCGAACATGCGGAAATCGAGCTGACCTACAACTACGGCGTGGATTCCTACGATCTTGGCAGCGCATATGGTCACATCGCGATCGGCGTCGAGGATGCGTACAAGATGTGCGAACAGGTCAAGGCCGCAGGCGGCAACGTCACCCGCGAAGCCGGGCCGGTGAAAGGCGGAAGCACGGTGATTGCGTTCGTGCAGGACCCGGACGGCTACAAGATCGAATTGATCGAGCGGAAGAACGGGTAGGCGTGGTTACGGGAGGCCGAGGATCTCATCTCGGACCGTAACGGCATCGTCGCTGTGCGAACGGATGAGGTCCTCCCCGAACCTGTCATCCTGAGCCGCAGGCGAGGGATCTCATCAGGCTTGAAACAGGGTCGTCGCTGTGCGAATGGATGAGGTCCTTCGCTGGCGCTCAGGACGACAAGTCCTCCCCGAACCTGTCATCCTGAGCCGCAGGCGAAGGATCTCATCCCGCCGCACGCCGTCCGACGCTCACTTCGCCCGAAGCAGATTCGCCAGGGCCACATACCGCTCGACCGGCACCGCCTCCGGCCTGACCTGCGGGTCCACGCCGGCGTCGACGAGCTGCTGCTCGCTGAACATCCCGGCCAGGCAATTCCGGATGACCTTGCGCCGCTGCGAGAACGCTTTCGCCACCACCTGCTCCAGCAATGCCGCGTCGCACTCCAGCGGCTGCGCGAGCGGAATCATGCGCACGATCGCCGAATCGACCTGCGGCGGCGGATCGAAGGCAGTCGGCGGCACCACAAACAGCATCTCCATGTAGTAGCGCCATTGCAGCATCACCGACAGGCGCCCGTAGGACTTGCCGCCGGGCTCCGCCACCATGCGCTCGACCACTTCCTTCTGCAGCATGAAATGCTGGTCGTGGACGATCGGCGCGATCTGCGCGAGGTGAAACAGCAGCGGGCTGGAAATGTTGTAAGGCAGGTTGCCGACCACGCGCAGAGGCGAACCTTCCGGACGCGGGATCGCTGCAAAATCGAACTGCAGCGCGTCGCCCTCGTGGACGATCAGGCGTGCCGGATCGAATCCTTTCTTCAGGCGCGCGACCAGGTCGCGGTCCAGTTCGACCACATGCAGCCGGTTCAACGATTCGAGCAGCAGCCGCGTCATCGCGGCCAGGCCCGGGCCGATCTCGACCATCACGTCGTCGGGCTTCGGATCGATTGCGCGGATGATGTCGTGCAGGACAGTCTCATCGGTCAGGAAGTTCTGGCCGAAGCGTTTGCGCGGGATGTGCTTCATGCTGTGTTCATACGCGCGGATGCGCGCGCCATGTTCGCCGCCAGGCGGATCGCCTCGATCATGCTGCCGACATCGGCTCGTCCCAGTCCCTGCGACGCAAGATCCAGCGCCGTCCCATGGTCGACGGAAGTACGGATCAGCGGAAGACCGAGGGTGATGTTCACGCCGCGGCCGAAGCTCGCATGCTTCAGGACCGGCAAGCCCTGGTCGTGGTACATCGCGAGCACGCAGTCGGCATCGGCCAGGTACTTCTGCTGGAACAGCGTGTCTGCCGGCCACGGGCCGGTCGCCAGGATGCCGCGCTGCCGGGCTGCTTCGATCGCCGGGGCGATCACGTCGATTTCCTCGCGGCCCAGATAGCCGCCCTCACCCGCGTGCGGATTGAGCCCGGTCACCAGGATGCGCGGCGCGGCGATGCCGAATTTCGCGCGCAGGTCGCTGTCGATGATGTCCAGCGTGGTCGACAGCCCATCGAAGGTGATCGCCGCCGGAACGTCCTTCAGCGGCAGGTGCGTGGTCGCCAGCGCGACTCGCAGCAGCGGCGTGCCGCCGGCGAGCATCATTACCACCTGCGGCGTTCCGGTCTTCTGTGCAAGGTATTCCGTATGGCCGGAGAAAGAAATGCCGGCATCGTTGATCGTGCTTTTCTGCAGCGGTGCGGTGACCATCGCCGCAAGACGGCCGCGTCGGATGCCGTCGATCGCCGCATCCAGCGTCTGCAGCACAGCCTTCGCATTGCGTGCATCGGGCTTGCCGGGAACGACGGGGTCGTCCACCGGACAGTCGATGACGGGCAGGCGTCCTGCCACCGCCGGAATGCCGCCATCGCGCAGCGCCTGGATCGGGAGCGCCATCAAGGCGATGGCCGGATCGATCTGCGGGGCCAGCGACGCCAGGTAGGCGGCATCGCCGATCAGCGCGCAGTCGACCTCGCCGCGCAGTGCCCACGCGGCCCGCAGCGAGATCTCCGGGCCGATGCCGGCCGGCTCGCCGCAGGTGATTGCGATGACGGGGCCCATGGCCGGATCAGTAGCGCGATTCGTCGAGGCGGTATTCGACATAGGTGCGATCGCGCAACTGGCGCAGCCAGTCCGCGGTCGCTTCCTCCAGCTTGCGGTCGCGGATGATCAGGCGCGCCATGCCGCGCTTGCGCCCTTCGGACACGTCATCCTGCTTGCGTTCGACCACCTGGATCAGGTGGAAGCCGAACGGCGACTCGACCGGCTCGCTGATCTGCCCCGGTTCCAGCGCATTCATCGCACGCTCGAACTCCGGCACCGTGTCGCCCGGATACAGCCAGCCGAGGTCGCCGCCCTTGGCCGCGCTGCCGTCGCCGGAGAAGGTGCGGGCCAGTTCCTCGAAGGTGGCGGCGCCGTTGTCCAGGCGCTGCTTGAGTTCCGCCAGCCTGCGGCGCGCCTCGGCGGCCGAAGTGACCTGGTTCACGCGGATCAGGATGTGGCGCGCGCGCGTCTGGGTAACGGCTCCGCTGAGCGCATCGCCTTCCTGCGCGCTGCGCCGCTCATTGAGCTTGAGGATGTGGAAACCGTTGGCGCTGCGCAGCGGCCGCGACACCTGCCCGGGCTGGAGCGGGTCGACGGCGTCGAGGAAAATCTGCGGCAGGCGGTCGCGTGTGCGCCAGCCAAGATCGCCGCCTGACAGCGCGTCGGGCGCATCCGAATACGTCGCGGCAAGGCGAGCGAAATCACTCCCGCCCTGCACCTGGCGCATCACGTCCTCGGCGCGCTGCTGGCGCTCGGCGATCTGCTCGGCGCTGGCATTTTCGGGAATGCGCACCAGGATGTGGCTGATGCTGTACTCCTGTTCGGCCTGCACCGCCTGGGCTTCGGCCGCGAGGAAATTGTCGACTTCCGATTCCGGGATCTGGATCTTGTTGTCGACCTCGCGCTCGCGCACGCGTTGCATCGCGATCTCCTCGCGGATCTCCTCGCGGAAGCGGGCGAACGACAGCCCTTCGCGTTCGAGCTGGGTACGGAACGCCGCGATGCTCATGCCGTTCTGTTCGGCGATGCGCGAAATGGCTCGGTCGAGCATCGCATCATCGACGCGAATGCCCATCTCGCGTGCGAGCTGGAGCTGCGCGCGGTCGAGGATCATGCTCTCGAGCACCTGGCGCTCGAACTGATCGACCGGCGGCAGGCCGATGCCCTGGGCCTGCATCGTGCGCTCCACGCGGCGCATGCGTTGCTCGAGTTCGACACGGGTGATCGCTTCATTGTTCACCACGGCCACGATCGCATCGGCCAATTGCACGCGCGGCGCACCGGACGCTTGCGCGGCGGCCGGAAGCGCGACCAGCGTGCCGGCGCACAGCACCGCCATCGCGACTGCGATCGAATGCGGCGCGAAACGTACGAGGCGGGAAATCGGAGTGATGTTCATCTTGGGCCTGTCAGAAGTTACGGATCAATTCACCAGCTGATAGCCGGGAATGTTGGTGCGGAGCGCTTCGATCGGATTGGAACCGAGGCGGGTTAGCCCGATCAGTTCCAGTTGCAGGAAGAAGGATGTGGTCGCCTCGCGGGTTGCGGTTGGCGTGCGTTGCGCGACGAAGCGGAAGATCCAGCAGTCATGCTTGTACTCGAACCCGGCGAGCGTTTCCGCAAGCCGTTGGTCGGGCAGCGAGTAGTTGATGCGGCCCACGCCATACCAGCGCGACGCGATCGGCCACTGGGCCGAGAGGTCGATCTGCTCCAGATTGTTAGCGCGGTCCTGGCGGTACTGCAGGTTGAGCACGCGCAGCGGACCGGGCTGGTAGCGCACGCCGTAGTTGGAGCGTGCGACACGTCCCTGCAGCTGGCTGTACTGGACATTAGCCTCGACGGTGACGGTCTGCGTCAGCCGGCCGTACACGGCGGCCAGAATGTCGGAACGCCCGGGTGGGGGCACCGCGCCGAGCGCCACGCGTTGGGGCGTCAGGTAATAGCGCTGGCCGACCGCAACGCGCAGCCGCTCCCCGCCTTCGGTGTCCAGCAGGCGGTTCACCACGGCGGCGGTGATGTGGTTCGCATCGGCAATGCGGTCGTGACCGACGAAGCGGTTTTCGCTGAACAGCTGGGCGAAGCTGACGTCCGCCTCCGCAGTGTCGAACAACGGGAACGCACTTTGGTCGCGGTAAGGGGTGTAGACGTAGAACAGGCGCGGCTCCAGCGTCTGCGTCATCGCCTCGCCGAAGAACTGGGCATCGCGCTCGAAAATCAGGCCGCCGTCCAGCGAAGCGGTCGGCAGCACACGGGTGAGCGAGACGTTGTCGACGACGCCCGGCAGGCCGACGCGATAGGCGGAGGCGTGCAGAGCAAGACGCGGCGTGAGGAAATAGCCGGGGCGGATGAACGGATAGGAAATTCGCGGATTGAATACCAGGCGCTCGCCGCGTACCTGGTCCGGATGCCAGAACCGCGTCAGCTCCGAATCCGCGTGCCAATCGTAACCGCCGATATTGCTGCGGCCCGCGTACAGGTTGAGCTGGGGCAGCCGGTCATAGGGCCGTGCGATCGGCGCGAGCGGATCCTGCAGAACCTGGTAGCCGGAGGCGCGCAGCGTCGCGCCCCAGCCATTGCCGCCATAGGCGAGATGCGTGTCGCGCAGCAGCAGGCGCTGCGAGGCCGCAGTCTGTGTGCGCGCAAAATCGCTCGGGTAATCGTCGTCGGAGGCGTGATTCAGATTCCAGCCGAACGACCAGCGCGAGCCGAAGCGCTGCGAGTGGGTCGAGGTGAGCGCGTAGCGGCTGGTGCCGGTGACGCGGTCGTTCGGCAAGCCTTCGATGCGCGTCTCGCCATGAAAATCCGGCTCGAGGTAGCGCGCCTCGACGCCGAGCTGCAGCCCGCGCCGCCCATAGACCTTGGGATAGAGCGTCAGGTCGCGGTTCGGTGCAATGTTGAAGTAGTACGGGACGGTCAGCTCGACGCCGCCGCGGTTGGTGGTGCCGATGCTCGGCGGCAGCACGCCGCTTCTACGTTCTTCCGAGAGCGGGAACGACATCACCGGCAGCGCCATGATCGGCACATTCTTGAAATAGAGCCAGGTGCCGAAACCGACACCCTCGTCGCGCTCCTGGTCCAGCGCAAGCCGGCTCGACCTCAGGTACCAGTCCGGGTCCGGGCCTTCGCAGGTACTGTAGGTACCTTCGTACACGGTGGCGCGCTCGCGGCTGTCGAACACGATGCGCGACGCCGTTCCATGCCCCTGGTTGCGCTGCAGCGAATAGGTGGGCTGGGACACGAAACCGCGCCCGGCGGCGATGCGCATGCGCAGTTCGTCGCCGGTATAGGTATCACCCATGCGCAGCAGCCGGATGTTGCCGATCGCATGGACTTCGTCCTCGACGATGTCGTAGGTGGCATGGTCCGCGAACACCGTGGTCGGGCCGCGTTCGATCTCGACGTCGCCTTCGAGGATGACTTCGATGTCCGGCCGGCCGGTCATGCGTTCGGCGCTGACGACGGTGGGCGCCTCCTGCTCGGGCGGCTGCGCCGACGCAACGCCTGGAACCGAAAACGCCGCCAGCGCGGCGGCGAGAACCCGAATCAGGGGACGCAGGGGAATTGACGCTGGCAACCGGGTCATGAAGGGCGGGGTCGGCGGACGCTTTTTCGAGCTTAATCCCTTATTATATGGGAACTCATCCTCCTCAAGCTTCAGCATGTC
>DATLGF010000130.1:0-2035 GCA_035540575.1 Noviherbaspirillum sp. | reverse complement strand
GGCTGGGGCAGCGAGTTCGTGATCCGCCTGCCGCGTGCCGCCAGCGAGGACGCCCCGCCCGGCGGCGACGACGCCGGCACCCAGGAACGCGCGCCGGCCAGTGCGTCGCTGCGGCTGCTTGTGGTGGACGACAACGTCGACGCGGCCAATACGCTTGCCTCTCTGCTGCGCAGCGCCGGCCATCAGGTCAGCATCGCGTACGATGCGCGCGAAGCGCTCGCCTGTGCCGAACGCGAGTCGCCGCACGCGCTGCTGCTGGACATCGGCCTGCCCGACATCGACGGCTTCGAACTGGCGCGCCGCCTGCGACGCCTGCCGCAGACCGCGAAGGCCACGCTGGTTGCGGTGACCGGCTACGGCCGCAACGAGGACCGGGCGCGCAGCAAGGCGTCGGGATTCGACCATCACTTCGTCAAGCCGGTCGATCCGCGGAAGCTGGCGCGGCTGCTGGACGGCGTCGCGCGCGAGCCGGGGAGCGCGTAGGTCGACGGAAATTCTTCCGTCAGGCGCGTTCGGCGCTGCCGGCCGGCGCCCGCTCGCGCATCAGCTGCTCTGTCCGTGCCGCCACGATCCCGGCGAATTCCGGATCGTTGATGTGATGCGGCAGGCGCACGAGGTGGTGCGTGGCGGTCTGCTCAAAGCAGGCAGACAGCGTGTCGAACAGCACGCGGTTCGCGGCCGGATCATGGAAGGGCTTGCCGGGCGTGTCGAGCGCGGACAGCCCGCCTTCCGGGACGTAAAGCCACACCGGTCCCGCCGCTTCGTTGAGCCTCGCGGCAATGACGCGGCCGGCGGCCGCCAGTTCTTCCGCGTTGGTGCGCATCAGCGTCACGTTGGCGTTGTGCACGTGGAATGTACGACCACGATAGCGCTCGGGTACGGTTTCGATCGGCCCCCAGTTGAGCATGTCCAGCGCGCCGAGAGAGCCGATCCATGGCAGACCGTGCACGGCCGCCGCATGCAGCCTGTCGGGGCCGGCATCGCAGACGGCGCCGGCCAGATGCTGGCCAACCTCGGTCGTGGTGATATCGACGACGACGCTGAAGTGGCCGCCGGCGGCGAGCCGCTCGAGCGTGCGGCCGCCTGCGCCGTTGGCATGGAATACCTGGGTGTCATATGCGTCCCCCAGGAGGCCGCGGATGGCCTGCACGCAGGGTGTGGTCACGCCGAACATCGAAATCGCGATCGCAGGACGCTCGTCGCCCGACGCCGGCGGCGGATGCAGCAGCATGCCGGCCAGCGCGTGCGCGGCGTTGGCAAGGATCCTGCGCGACAGCCGGTTCAGCCCGGCGATGTCGGTGACCGGGAACATGGTCGTCATGTCGACGACGTCGACGAAAGGCGCCATGTTGCCGGCAGCCATCGTGGACACCAAGAGCTTCGGCATCCCCAGCGGAAGCAAGCGCATCGCCGGCGCGATCATCGAGGTGCCGCCGGATCCGCCGATGCCCAGCATGCCGCCGATCTCCCCGTCTCGCAGACGTGCCGACACCAGCGCGCACAAGGCCGCGCTCATCGCGATCACCGCCTGGCCGCGGTCGCCGCTGCCGAATACCGCATCCTCGCCGTCGGGATGAAAGCGCGCGATTTCACGCGCACCGACATCGGGCCGCCCTGCCTGCTCCGGCAGGCGCGCCGCGCCGGTGCTCACATCCACCGTCAACGCCCGCACGCCGGCCTCGCGCAGCAGCGCGGCCAGGTAGTTCAGCTCCTCCGCCTTGGTGTCAAAGGTGCCGACCACCCACGCAACCGGAGGCCGGGCACTCATTTCCGGCCGAAGCGCTGATTGACGCACTCGAAGAACGTGCGGAACGTGCCCTGCACGCGCTCGATCGCCGCCGCTTCTTCTTCCGCCGGCACATCGAATTCGGCCCACCACTCGCCGAAGCACTTGTCGCCTTCGGTGACAGGCAGCAGGTGCATCTCGGCGACGTAGTTCTTCCAGTTCGCGTCGATGTGCAGGATCTTGTAGCGGCAGCGATGTTCGTCGTCGGACAGCGCGAGCAGCTGTTCGCGCAAATAGCCGCCCTCGCGC
>DATLGF010000129.1:0-9952 GCA_035540575.1 Noviherbaspirillum sp. | reverse complement strand
CGCCAGGTCCGGCAGGTTCGGCAGCGGCAACGCCGCGAAATCCGGCTGCGACACACCCTTGCCGGCGCCTTGCGGGCGGCGCGGTTGCGCGCCCTCGGCGGCGACGAAGCTCGGGCAGAAGCCCTTCGCGCAGGAGAAGTCCTTGTTGCACGAGGATTGGTTGATGCGGCGCTTGGTGCCGAACGGCGTGGCCAGCGGCTCGACCGACAGGCAGTTCGACTGCACCGAGCAGTCGCCGCAGCCTTCGCACACCGCATCGTTGATGAACAGGCGGCGTGCCGGGTCGGGATAGGTGCCGCGCTTGCGGCGGCGCCGCTTCTCGGTCGCGCAGGTCTGGTCGTAGATCAGCACCGTGGTGCCGGGCGTCTCGCGCAGTTCGATCTGCACGCGGTCGAGTTCGTCGCGGTGGAACACGGGCACGCCCTCGGGCAGCTTCACCTGCGGCGTGTACTTTTCCGGCTCGTCGGTGACGATCACCAGCTTCTTCACGCCTTCGGCAATCAGCTGCTGCGCGATCTGCGGCACCGTCAGCACGCCGTCGACCGGTTGCCCGCCGGTCATCGCGACCGCATCGTTGTAGAGAATCTTGTAGGTGACGCTGGCACCGGCGGCGACCGCCGCGCGAATCGCGAGATGGCCGGAATGGAAATAGGTGCCGTCGCCGAGATTGACGAACACGTGCCTGTCGTTCGAGAAATGCATCTGGCCGAGCCAGCTGACGCCTTCGCCGCCCATCTGCGTGAAGGTCTCGGTCTTGCGGTCCATCCACATCGCCATGTAATGGCAGCCGATGCCGGCCAGCGCGCGCGAGCCTTCGGGCACGCGGGTCGACGTGTTGTGTGGACAGCCCGAGCAGAACCATGGCTTGCGTTCTTCGGCCGGCTTGGGAGCGGTGACGGTTTCGGCGGCGTCGAGCACCGCGAGTCGGGCGGCAATGCGTGAGCGGATGTCTTCGGGCAGGTCGAGGCCGGCCAGGCGCTTGGCGACCGCGCGCGCGATGATCGCCGGCGACAGCTCGTAGCGTGCCGGCAGCAGCCAGTTGCCGCGCGGGACCGACCATTCGCCGCCCTCGTTGCCGCGCTCGTCGAACTTGCCGAACACGCGCGGTCGCACGTCCTCGCGCCAGTTGTACAGTTCTTCCTTCAGCGCGTATTCGAGGATCTGGCGCTTTTCCTCGACCACCAGGATTTCCTGCAGGCCTTCGGCGAAGGCGCGCGCGTCCTGCGCGTCCAACGGCCACACGCAGCCGACCTTGAACACGCGGATGCCGACGCGCGCGCAGGCTTCATCGTCGAGCCCGAGATCGGCGAGCGCCTGGCGCACGTCGAGATAGGCCTTGCCGGCGGTGATGATGCCGAAGCGCGCGTTCGGGGAATCAACCACCACGCGATTGAGCTTGTTGGCACGGATGTAGGCGAGCGCGGCATACCACTTGTAGTCGTACAGGCGCGCCTCCTGCGCCAGCGGCGGGTCCGGCCAGCGGATGTTCAGCCCGCCTTCGGGCATCTCGAAATCGTCCGGGCGCACGATGGACACGCGGTCCGGGTCCACTTCGACGGAGGCGCTGGATTCGACCACGTCGGTCACGCACTTCATGCCAACCCAAAGGCCGGAGAAGCGGCTCATCGCCCACGCGTGCAGGCCGTAGTCCAGGTATTCCTGCACGTTCGACGGATACAGCACCGGAATGCCGGCGGCGATCAGCGCGTGTTCGGACTGGTGCGCGACCGAGGAGGATTTGGCCGCATGGTCGTCGCCGGCCAGCGCGAGCACGCCGCCGTGCGGCGCGGTGCCGGCCGAGTTCGCGTGCTTGAACACGTCGCCGCTGCGGTCCACGCCCGGCCCTTTTCCGTACCACATGCCGAACACGCCGTCATGCTTGCCGGTACCCCACAGATTGGTCTGCTGGGTGCCCCACACCGCGGTGGCGGCGAGGTCTTCGTTGACGCCGGGCTGGAACACGATGTTGCGCTGCTGCAGATACTTCTTCGCCTTCCACAGCGCCATGTCGAGTCCGCCGAGCGGCGAGCCGCGGTAGCCGGAGATATAGCCGGCGGTGTCGAGCCCGCTGCGCCGGTCCAGTTCATGCTGCAGCATCGGCAGGCGCACCAGCGCCTGGGTGCCGCTCAGGTAGGCGCGGCCTTTTTCCACCAGATACTTGTCGTCGATCGTGGCGGCGGCGAGCGCCTTTTGCATGTCGGACTGCATGTCGGGCGTAATGGGCGCGTTCATCGCGTGTCTCCTTTTTCAACGATGCGCCCGAGTATATTTTTGGGGTGGTCCATCGTAAAATCACAAATTCTCAACACCGGTATTCGATAAACGCATGGCGACCAATGTCACGTTGCGGCAGCTGCGCTACTTCGTTGCAGCGGCGCAAAGCGGCCAGTTCTCGATGGCGGCCACCAGCGAACACGTATCGCAGTCGGCGATCACGAATGCGGTGCTGGCGCTGGAACAGGAGCTGGGCGTACGGCTGTTCGACCGCCACCCGCACGGCGTGACGCTGACCGCCGAGGGCGAGGACTTCCTGCATCACGCACACCACATCCTCGACTCGGTGCAGGATGCGATGCACAAACCGCGCTTCGGCGCGCGCGAATTGCGCGGCACGGTGCGCATCGCCGCGTCCTACACGGTGCTCGGGTATTTCCTGCCCGAACTGCTGGCGCGCTTTCGAGCCAGCTATCCGGAGATCGAGATCGACCTGCGCGACATGGAGCGGCCGGAGATCGAAGAGGCGGTGCAGGCCGGCGCGGTCGACGTCGGCGTGGCGATCCTGTCGAACGTCACGCGAGTCGGCCGCTTCGGCCACGCGGTGCTGATCCGCTCGCGCCGCCAGCTATGGGTGGCGCCCTCGCATCCGTTGGCCGCACTGCCCTCGCCAGCACTGAAGGACATCGCCGCCTATCCGTACATCATGATCACCGCCGACGAAGGAGAAGCGTCGGCGCTGCGCTACTGGAAGGCGCGGCGGCTGGAACCGAATATCGGATTTCGCACCACCTCGATCGAGGCGGTGCGCGGCTTGGTCGCCCATGGTTTCGGCGTGACGATCCTGTCGGACATGGTGTTTCGCCCGTGGTCGCTGGAAGGCAAGCGCATCGAGGCGCGGCCGATTCTCGATGCGGTGCCGCAGATGGATGTGGGAATTCTGTGGAACAAGGCGGGCAAGCTCAGCCGGCCGGCGGAACTGTTTCAGCAGTTCCTCATTCACGCGTACGGGCACTGACGCTTATACGTTCGACGCAATTCGCGACAGCCGCACCAGGCTGGTCCGCGTGGCGGCCAGCATCTCGTCGAATCGGGGGGACGTGAAGAAGCGGTACTCGACCACGCGCTGCTGCGCAATCTCGTCATTCGGATACGCCTGCGCGGCCGGATGGCACATGATCAGCATGCCCGGCCGTGCCCGCTCCAGCCACGCCTTGAAGCTGGAAGCGTAATCGGCCTTGTCGAAGCCGTAGACGCCGGCGAAGCCGTCATTGCTGGCGATGCGCGCGCGTTTCAATGCCGCGGCCAGCGACTGGCCGCCCAAAAGTTTCAGCACCTGCGGCTTGCCGCGCCACGAACGGTCTGCCGGCACCGTATTGCGCACCCAGACCGGATGGCCGGGATAGCGCTGCCTGATCAGCTTCAGCACGACCTCGCGCACGCCCGGCAACTGGTGCACATGCTGATGCCCATCGATGAAGTCCGGCGGCTGCCCGAAGCCGGCCTCGAACGCATCGAGCTGCTCGGTCAGCGCCTGTTCCACGTCGGCCGGGTCCAGGCGGCGCAGCAGGCTGCGCAGGATCACCGCGTGCAGGCTCGGCATCGGCTTGCCGAAACCTTCGGTCAGGTTGAAATGCAGGCCGATATCGGCCTGCGCGCGATGCGCACGCAGCGCCGGCGCCGATACCGTCTGCCAGCGCGGCGAGGTGGCAAAGCAGCTGACCGCGGTCAGGCGTCCCAGGCCCAGCAGCGCGAGGATGCCGGCGTCGATGCCAGGGTGCTGCGCATAATCGTCCGCGCACAAGGCGACTGGAATGGTGGTGTGTGTCATGTGCGGACCGCGCGGCGGAATGCCCACAGGCGGCTCAACAGGTAAGTCATGGCCGCCACCGCGAACACCACGACCGCGAGCGAGACGTAGTACGGCCAGCCGGCGTATTGCAGCAGCAGATAGAACAGGATCGCGTTCATGCAGAACCCGAGCAATGCGACGGCCAGAAAGCGCGGCAGCGAGGAATGCGCACCGGGCGCGTGGGTGGCGACGGTATCGGAAAACGTCCAGTGCCGGTGGCCGAAATAACTGACCCAGAACGCGACCGCAAACGCGCCGACATTCGCGCGCATCGGCGCGATGCCGGCCAGCTCGACCAAGGCGATCACCACCCAGTAATGCACGGCAGCGGCCAGCAGACCGACGCTGCCGAAGCGCAGCATGCGCAGCAGTTCCTTCAGGTGCACGGAGGCAGGCCCTCGGCGGCCGGCTTGTGCGGGCCATTGTCGACGTCGTGGGCGACGATGTAGAGCGGCCGTTTCTTGACTTCGTCATAGACGCGCCCGAGATATTCGCCGAGTACGCCGATCGAGATCAGCTGCACGCCGGAAAAGAACATCAGGCCGGCGGCCAGCGTTGCCCAGCCCGGCACGTCGTTGCCGAACAAAAGCGTGGTGCCGGCGATCCAGAACGCGTACAGGATCGCGAAGATCGAGACCGCGACGCCGACCGCGCTCCAGACGCGCAACGGCAGCGTGGTGAAAGCGGTCACGCCGGCCAGCGCCAGGCGGCTCAGGCCGCGGTAGCTGAAACTCGACACGCCGGTTGCGCGCCGGTTCGGCACGAACGGCAGCGCGACGCTGCTGAAGCCGACCCAGGCATACAAGCCTTTCATGAAGCGGTTGCGCTCGGGCAGCTGGCGCAAGGCATTGACGACGCTCCTGTCCATCAAACGGAAATCGCCTGCATTGCGCGGGATCTTGATCGGCGCGCCGGATTCCATCAGTTGATAGAACATGCCGGTGCCCCAGCGCTTGAGCTGAGATTCGGCGCTGCGGTCGCTGATCACGCCGTAGACCATGTCGATGCCCTCCCACCACTTCTGCGCCATTTGCGGCAACAGTTCGAGCGGATGCTGGAAATCGGCATCCATCAGGATCACCGCGTCACCCTTGGCCGCATCGATACCGGCGGACAAGGCTGCTTCCTTGCCGAAGTTGCGTGACAGGCTGATATAGCGCAGTCCGCTCTGGCCGAGGAAGGGCGCAATCTCCTGCTCGGTGTTGTCACTGCTGCCGTCGTTGACGACGATGATTTCATAGCGCGTCGCAAACGTGTCGAGCGTGGCCCTCAATTCCTGCAGAAACCGGGCGAGGTGCGGTGCTTCGTTATAGGCGGGGATCACGCAGGAAAACAGCGCATCGGCGGGACGTTTCCTCGCGAGTGCGGTCGATGTCACCATGAGGGAGTGCGATTCTGTCAAGTTGCAAAGCGGCGCCGCGTCCGAGCGGCGCCAGGGTCAGCGATTATAATTCACCGCCCTGTCGCCGACGGCGCGCCCGGCCCGCATTCAGGCGCCGCAACACGATCCACGATACGACCTTCCCGGTGCACCAGATGATGCCGACTCAATCGCTCCAACCCGCCTCGACGACGCCTTCGTTTCTGAGAGTGTTTTCGCCCAGGGCCGACAACATCGCGCCCCTCGTCATTCTCCTGCTATTGCTGCATCTGGCCTTGTGGACGGTATTCACCGGCCTGAGCCATCGTTCTCCCGACTGGGACAACATGGAAGAACTGGTCTGGGCCGGCGGGCTGGAATGGGGCTATTACAAGCACCCGCCGTTGCCGACCTGGGTACTGTACGGGCTGGTATCGGTATTCGGCCGCCCGGTCTGGCTGACCTTCTTCACCGGCCAGCTCAGTGTCGTGCTGGCGCTGTGGATGGTCTGGAAACTCGGTTGCGAGATGACCACGCCCAGGCGCGCGCTGATCGCCACGCTGTTCGTCTCGCTGGTCGCGTACTTCACGGTGCGCGGGGTGATGAACAATCACAACACGATGCAGCTGTGGTCGGTCGCCGGCGCGATCTGGATGCTGTATCGCGCCACCCGCTACGACAGCATGCGCGCCTGGGCCCTGCTCGGCGTGTTTTCCGCCTGCGCCTTCCTGACCAAGTACAGCGTGCTTGTCCAGTTCGCCACGTTCTTCCTGTACCTGCTGTTCACCGGGCAGCTGCGGCGGGCGCGGACGTGGAAGGGCATTGCGCTGGCGACCGCCGTCCTGCTTGTGCTGGTCGCGCCGCACCTGATCTGGCTTGCCCGCCAGGCCGGCGGACCGCTGACCTATGCGGAAAACGCGATGGCGCCGCTGACGACCTACTGGCAGGTGCTTGGCGACCAGTTCGATTTCACGCTGACCAATCTCGGCCGGCTCGCCGTCGTGGGCCTGGCGGTCGCGCTGGTCGCGGTCTGGCAGCGCCGGCAGCTGCGCACGACGCCGGCCGCGGCCCGCCCGCCGAAGATGGCCCGCTCGCTGGCCGCATCCGACCGCTTCTTCCTGCTGTTCGTCGGCTTCGCGCCGCTGCTGCTGACCATGACGGTGGCCGGCGCAATGAAGATTCCGCTGCTTGCGCACTGGCCGACGACCTTCTTCATGCTGTTCGGCTTTCTCCCGTTCTGGCTGCTGCGCAGCGACGATGATGCGGCCTTGCTGCGCAAGACGATGATCGTCGTGATCACGCTGCAGGTCCTCGGCGCCGCCCTCTACGGCGTCGCGCGCGGTCCGCTGGCCGACCATGCCGGGCGTCCAAGCCGGGCCACCTTCCCCGGCGCCGAAGTGGCGCGCCTGGTGCATGCCGAGTGGACGAGCCGCATGCAGGCTCCGCTGCGCGTGGTCGCCGCGGACACCTGGCTGGGGGGAAACATTGCGACGCGCATCGGCCGCGACGTGCAGGTCCTGATCGACGGCGACTTCGGCAAGGCGCCCTGGGTGGATAGGGAAAGCGCGCAGTGCGGGATGCTGGTGGCCATCAACCGCAGCCCGGCCAATCCGGACCGCACCGATGAAAAGGTCGTCGCGCTGATGGAGCAGGCCGCGCACCGGGGCACGGTCGAAGTGCCGTGGACGCGCAAGACAGGCGGCCCGGTGGTGGTCGTCGAGTGGGGCATCATTCCGGCCGGGGCCGACTGCGCGGCGGCGGGCCGTTAATCGTCTGCAAGCGCGCACGCGCCAGAACGATCCCATCCTCATCCGAATACAACCAGTGCCCCGCCTCGAACACCGCTTCGATGCGCCGGCTCCCCGCCGACGGCGATCAGTTCGCGTTCAGCGGCGTGTGCGATGTTCTGCTCGGCACACCGCGACGAACAGGCGCAGCGAGGTCAGGTCTAGCTTGCGCAGCGGGGTGTTCATGGGCTGTCCCTCGCAGGAAGCGGTTGTTTGCCGATGCTACGATGCAGGCGAAGCGGTCGTGCTCGCATCCGGCTCGCCCGAGAGTGCGTCGACCGCCTCGCGGTCTGTTGCAAACACGCGCGCCTTGCCGAGGCGCTCGGCGAATCCCGCGCGATCCATCACGCTCCAGACCTGGATCTTGACCGCGCTGACGTACAGCTCGACGCCCTCGACCTCCAGCGCGAAGCGCAGCGCCTCCAGCGTGTCGATGCCGCTGGCGTCGATGTCGTTCCAGGCGTTCGAGCACAGCAGCACGCGGCGGATGCTGCGGTCCTCGCGGCAGCGGCCGAGCACGAAGCGTTCCAGCACGTTGCCGGTCAGGAAGTTCAGCGCCGAATCCATGCGCACAGCGATGACGTCCGGCGCCAGCCGCGGCAAACCGAAACGCGCGCTGTCGCGCAGCGTGCCGTCCGGATGCAGTGCGACTTCGATGATGCGCGGATGCATGCGCCGGTACAGGAACACCACCATGTTCAGCCCGACACCCGCGGCCACACCCCAGTACAGATCGGGCAGGGCCGCCAGCGTCGCGGCGAAGGTGACGAGCGCGACGACGCCGTCGTTGCGCGAGACCTTGAGCAGGCGGCGCAGTCCGGCCACGTCGATCAGGTTCAGCACCGGCACGATGATGATCGCAGCCAGCACCGCGAACGGCAGGTCGTACAGATACTCGGTCAGGAACAGCAGGCTCAGCAGCACGCAGGCTGTCGCGAACAGCGTCGACCACGCACTGACCGCGCCGGCATACAGATTGAGCGCCGAGCGCGAGAACGAGCCGCTGACCGGGAAGGCGCCGGAGAAAGCGGCGGCGATCTTTGCCATGCCCTGGCCGACCAGTTCCTGGCTCTCGTCCCATTGCTCGTTGCGTCGCCGCGCCAGTGCACGGCAGCTCGACATCGCCTCCGTGAAGCTGACCAGTGCGAGGATCAGCGCGGCCGGCAGCAGCTGGCGATGCACGTCGAACGGGATCGCCGACGGCAGCACCGGCGCCGGCAATCCGGCCGGAATCGCGCCCACCACTGCACCGCCCGCCTCGGCATAGCCGAACACCGCGCTGGCGACGATGCCGACGATCGTGACGATCAGGATGCCGGGCAGGCGCGGCAGAAAGCGCCTGAACAGGAACAGCAGCGCAACGGCCGCGAGGCCGAACGCCGCCGTGGCGGGATCGAAATGCGCCTGCGTCCAGCTTGCTCCGGCCGGCACGCTCAAGCCAAGCAGTGCCGGCAGCTGCGTCAAGATGATGATCACCGCGGCCGCGTTGATGAAGCCGAGCACCACCGGATGAGACACCAGATCGGCGATGCGGCCGAGCCGGAATGCACCGAGCGCGAACTGCATCAGGCCTGCGTACAAGGCCAGCCAGATCGCCAGCTCCACCCACTGTGCGCTGCCCGGCTGTGCCAGCGGCGCCAGCGCGCCGAACACCAGCAGACTGGTCAGTGCGACCGGCCCGACCGCCAGCAGTGGCGACGATCCCCACAACGCACCCACCACGGCCGGCACCAGCGCCGCATAGAGGCCGGTATGCGGCGGCATGCCGGCCAGCGTTGCATAGGCGAGCGACTGCGGTACCAGTACCAATCCCACAGTGATGCCGGCCCAGGCGTCGGCGCGCAAGGTGGCCAGCGTGGGACGCGGCCAGCGCAGGAACGGGAAGAAGCGGGCAAGCCGGGAGAAGAGGTCCATCGGGTGAGGCGGCGTGTTCGGATCAGGCGGGTGACCTTATCACATGCTCACTATTCTGGCTTGCATGATGGAAACACAAACCAAATACCCATCAGTCTTGCCGCCGACGACCTGATTGGACGAATATCTCGCCACAAGTTCCTGGGTCGAGCGTTTGGCGCTGCCTGACCTTCGTTGCAAACTACCTTAGGACCTTGACATCCACCCTCTCAATGCACCAAGCTGAAAAACTCAGGCTTTATGGCGCAGCCGCCTCGGGCTCCGTTGCCGTGGAAGCGGCGTTGACGCTTCTGAACATCCCGTTCGATCTCATCGATGGCCCCACCTGGCTCTCGGAAGCGGCTCGCGAACGCGTTGGCAGGCACAACGCGATGCGCCAGGTTCCTACGCTGGTCCTGCCGGACGGGGAGATTCTCACCGAGAGTGCCGCGATCCTGATGTACCTCGCCGATGCGCACCCCGAAGCCAGGCTGGCTCCAAAAGCGGATGAAGCCTCGCGCAGGCAGTTCCTTCGCTGGATGTTCTTCGTTTCATCCGCGATCTACTCGCTGCATTGGATCAAGCCGGACGTCGGTCGGGTCGGCGCACCGCAAAGCGCAAGAGACGGTGTGGTTCAGGCGGTCCACGAGCGCATCGCCTTCTGCTGGCGCACGATGGATGCCCAGTTGAATCCGCAGAAGTACCTGCTTGGCGACGACTTGACGGTTCTCGATCTCTATGTCGCCGTGGTCTCCCGCTTCGGCCCGTGGCGCGAGCGCTTCTATGAAGAGGCGCCGCGCATGACGCCGGCAATCAGGCGCGTCGACGAGGAGCCGCGGCTGCGGG
>DATLGF010000128.1:0-4562 GCA_035540575.1 Noviherbaspirillum sp. | reverse complement strand
TGTCGTCGGACTCCGAGATCGCGTCCAGCGCCTCCTGCGCCCCCTCGATCAGGCTGGCCGCGTGCGACAGCCGGCTGTGTTCGTTGCTGACCTCGGCCCATTCACCTGCCTTGGGCGCAAGCTTGTCGAGTTCGCCGACCTGCCATTCCAGGCGCTCGCGCTCGAGCAGGACGTTGCGGGCATCGGCCTCGAACTGCTCGCGCTGGCGCGCGAGCGCCCGCCAGGCTTTGTAAGCCTGTGCGACCTCCTTCGCCTGGTCCTGCAGCCCGGCCTGGCTGTCGAGCAGCATGCGCTGGGCATCGGCCCGCAGCAGCGACTGATGCGCATGCTGGCCGTGGATGTCGATCAGCATTTCGCCGACCTCGCGCAGCTGGGCGACGGTGGCGCTGCTGCCATTGATGAAGGCGCGCGAGCGGCCCGCGTTGTCGATCACGCGACGCAGCAGCACAGTCCCGTCTTCGGCGGAAAACTCGTGTTCGTCGAGCCAGGCGGCGGTATCCGGCGCGACATCGAACTCCGCGCTGATCTCGGTTTTCGCCGCGCCCTCGCGCACCACGCTGGCATCGCCCCGCCCGCCCAGCGCCAGCGCCAGGGCATCGATCAGGATCGATTTGCCGGCACCGGTTTCGCCGGTAAAAACGGTGAAGCCCGGCGCGAACTCGAGTTCGATCGCGTCGACGATCACAAAGTCGCGTATGGATAGCGTGCGCAGCATGTCGGACAGGGGTGCTGGGAAATGACCGGCTATTTTAACTGTCCGGCCACGGACGGATATTCATGCCAGTGCAACTTCTCGCGCAGCGTGTCGTAGTAACTCCATCCCTGCGGATGCAGGAATGTCGTCGTGTGGCAGGAACGCTTGATGAGGATGCGGTCATGGTGCTGCAGACTGGCAAGCGACTGCATGTCGAAATTCACGCTGATATCGCGCCCGCCCATGATCTCGATCTCGATGGCGCTGCTGTCCGGCACCACGATCGGCCGGTTCGACAGCGCATGCGGCGCGATCGGCACCAGCACGATGCCGGTCAGGCTGGGGTGAAGCAGCGGACCGCCGGCCGACAGCGCATAGGCGGTGGAACCGGTGGGCGTAGCGACGATCAGGCCGTCGGAGCGCTGGTTGTACATGAAGCGGTCGTCGACCTCGACCTTCAGCTCGGCCATGCCGGAGGTCGAGCCGCGCGACACCACCACGTCGTTGAACGCGAGCGCATTGAAGATCGTCGTGCCGTCGCGCATCACCCAACCCTCGAGCAGCGTGCGCCGTTCGGATTCCAGCTTGCCGTCGAGCATGTCGGACAGCGCGGCGATCATCACGTCCTGGCTGATGTCGGTCATGAAACCCAGACGCCCCTGGTTGATGCCGATCAGCGGGACATCGTAAGGGGCAAGCTGACGCGCGATGCCGAGCATGGTGCCGTCGCCGCCGACCACCACCGCGACGTCGGCATGGCGACCGATCTCGTCGGGAGTCATCGTAACGGCCGCCGGCTCGAGCTGGAGATTCTGTGCGGTTTCGCGCTCGAACACCACGGTGCGGCCGGTGCTGGCGAGGAAGGAGGCGAGTTCCGAGAGGGATTCCTCGATGCCCGCGGCCATGTACTTGCCGATGACGGCAACGGTCTTGAACGCAGGAAGCTGGTGTGGCTGGGAAGGCAACATGGCCGAGATTAGACCATAATTCGTCTGTCCGTCACAGCTTGCCCGAGCCGCCCATGCCGCCGTCGAACACCCCCGTCAAAGCCGTCCTGTTCGACCTCGACGACACCCTCTGGCCCATCGTCCCCGCCATCGAGCGCGCCGAGGCGCTCATGTACGACTGGCTTGAGCGCCACGTGCCCGCGGTCGCGCGCGAAGTGACGATCGAGAGCATGCGCGCACGCCGGCAGGCACTGATGGAAACCGATCCGATCTACCAGATCGACCTGCGCCGCCTGCGCCATGCCGTGCTGGCCGAGGCCTTCCACCAGCACGGCGCCGACCCTGCGCTGGTCGAGCACGCGATGGAGGTGTTCTCGCGCGCGCGCAACGAAGTGCAGCCCTTCGACGACGTGGTGCCGGTGCTCACGCGGCTGCGGCAGCGTTACATCCTCGGTTCGGTGTCAAACGGCGTGGCCGACCTGAAGGCAATAGGACTGGCGCACTTCTTCCATGCGTCCGTAGCCGCCTACCAGCTCGGATGCGCGAAGCCCGATCCCGAGATCTTTCTGACAGCCTGCCGCACGCTCGACATCTCTCCGGAGCACGCGGTGTACGTCGGAGACGACCCCTTGCTCGACGTCAAGGGCGCGCAGCGGGCCGGCCTGCGCGCGGTATGGCTGGACCGTGCACTGCATCCGCGGCGCCCCGTTCCGGCAGACCTGCAGCCCGATGCCGTCTGCGCCGACTTGCACGCTTTGCATGCCTGGCTCGAGAGCCGCTGAGCCAGCGCAAGCACGGAGTTGCGCGATTCGGACACAGCCGAGTGGCGGCGGCCCATTACGCTGGCTAAAATACGTGCATGCAACTCGACGTCCGCGCCCAGACCCTGCTCAAGACCCTCGTTGAGCGATACATTGCCGACGGCCAGCCGGTCGGCTCGCGCGCCTTGTCGAAACTCTCAGGCCTCGATCTTTCTCCGGCGACCATACGCAACATCATGGCCGACCTGGAAGAGATGGGCTTCGTGGCCAGTCCGCACACCTCGGCCGGACGCGTGCCGACGCCGCGCGGGTACCGGGTCTTCGTAGACACCTTGCTCACCGTGCAAGCAATCGACGAAAGCACGGTGGAATCGAAACTGCAGTCGCGTAAGCAGAGCACGTCGCCGCAGCGCATCATTGCCAATGCCGCGCAGGTGCTGTCCTCGCTGTCGCAGTTCGCCGGCGTGGTGATGACGCCGCGGCACGAGTCGGTATTCCAGCAGATCGAGTTTCTGCGCCTGTCGGAGCGTCGCATCCTGCTGGTGATCGTGGCGCCGAACGGCGAAGTCCAGAACCGGCTGCTGCCCACCGAGACCGACTACACCCCGGCCCAGCTCGTACAGGCCTCCAACTACCTGAACCAGCACTTTGCCGGCTGCACCTTCGACCAGGTGCGCGCGCGTCTGCAAAACGAACTGCGCCAGCTGCAGAACGACATGACCCGGCTGATGCAGGCCGCCGTCGAAGCCGGCAGCGACGCAATGGCCGACGCCGGCGAGGATGTGCTGATCTCCGGAGAGCGCAACCTGCTCAGCGTGTCCGACCTCGCATCCAACATGAACTCGCTGCGCAAGCTGTTCGATCTGTTCGAGCAGAAGACCAGCCTCGTCCAGCTGCTCGACATGTCGAGCAAGGCGAGCGGCGTGCAGATCTTCATCGGCGGGGAATCCCAGCTGGTGCCGGTCGATGCGATGAGCATCGTCACCGCACCGTACGAGGCGAATGGCAGGATCGTCGGCACGCTTGGCGTGATCGGCCCGACCCGGATGGCATACGAGCGGGTGATTCCCATCGTCGACATCACGGCCAAGCTGTTGTCCAACGCCCTCAGCCACTCTTAGGCGACAAACTCACCAGGCTGGCCGCCCGACTGCCGGGCAGACTACGCCAACAACTGCGCAAGGACCGCGTTGTTTGCCGAATCGATCTGGGTGAACTGGAGTCCCGCGCGAAAACCCTCGGTCCCGCTCAGGATGCAGTAGATCACCTTGGCCTGGGCCATCAGGTGGACGATCTCGCTACCGCAGACGGTCTCGAGCGCCACCGTGCACTTCACGTCCATCGCAAGCGGTTCGGACGTGACGACGGAGATGCCATCCTTGGACAAATCCTTCGGCTTGGCGGGCCACTTGGCCCCGTTCGGAAGGACGATCAACGCGCGCCCCCTGACCGGCTTGCGCGCGAAACTGCGTGTATCTATCTTCATGAATCGGAATGCCGGCAGATGTGGGCGGGCCGGCAGGGCCGCCTGGATCGGGGATCAGCGTGTGCGATGCGGGCAGTCTGTCTTGTGGCAGTGGCCGTAGAGCGCCAGAGCGTGTTCGGCGATCGAGAATCCGCGCTCGCTGGCGATGCGCTGCTGGCGCTTTTCGATCTCCTCGTCGTAGAACTCTTCGACGCGGCCGCAATCGAGGCAGACCAGGTGGTCGTGATGCGACCCTTCGTTCAGTTCGAAAACCGCCTTCCCGGTCTCGAAGTGGTTGCGATGCAGCAGGCCGGCCTGCTCGAATTGCGTGAGTACGCGGTAGACGGTCGCCAGGCCGATATCCATGTTCTCGGCCAGCAGCGTCTTGTAGACGTCTTCGGCGCTGAGGTGGCGTACCGGACTGTTGTGGAAGATGTCGAGAATCTTCAGCCGCGGCAGGGTTGCCTTCAAACCGCTGGCTTTCAGATCGGTGGGATTGCTGCTCATTATCGATGGTCGATTCCGGAATATCTGCTTTATCATATAGCCTTTTGGCCTGCTTGCCCAACGAATCGAGACCGCTTATGCGTATGCTGTTTTTCCGTCCTGAACGCGCCTTTGGCGCCGGCACCGTCCTGGTGGCCGCCGCCGTGCTCTTGACGGGATGCGCTGGCAAGAATCCATTGATGGAAGAG